>JACCSV010000244.1 GCA_013812805.1 Sphingomonas sp.
CGGTAATAGCGGCAAAAGCGACCTGGCTCATGTGCACTACCACCTTCAGACGGGCGCTGCTTACACGAACGGCCTTGGCCTGCCCACGTCGTTCAACGCCTATTTCGTCGGTGGCCGGTTTATCGAACGCGGGGAGCCGCGACGCGGCGACTTGCTGACACCTTCGGCACCCGCAGCTGGCTCGGCAGAAAAGTAGAAAATGGCTAATTGCCCAACAACCACCCCCAGGTCTTGGGGTTTTCCAACATCCGGCATAAGGAAATATTGATTTCGGTTCAGAAAATAAGTTGCCCGGTGGAAGGTCTTATCCTCGCGGTCGGTAGCGCATAGAGGCAGGTATCGTGATGCAAGTGTCCCGTCGTACCATAGTATTGGGTTGCCTTGCTTTTCTTGCCGCGTGCAAATCCGACAAGCGGACGCCACCACCGTCACCGTCACCGCCTCCGCCACCGCCGCCGCCGCCGCCACCGCCACCGCCGCCGCCGCCGCCGCCACCCACCGCCGGGACGAGGGTGGACTTCTCCTTCGCCAATGGTTTCGATGGTTGGGAGCCATCCTATTCAGACTACACCCAAGGTGTAGGCCAGGAGGCGATCATCGAATTCGCCGCCGGTCATGAAAGGCTGCCGGCACCCGTCGACAACACCTCGGGCGTCTACCTTCAGGGGCACAACCGCTCGGACGATCTGTTCATGTACATGACTCGAGCGGTGACCGGGCTCGTTCCGAACGCGGACTATAAGGTGGAGCTCAGCATTACCTTTGCCTCCAACGTGCCGCCCGGCTGTTTCGGCATCGGCGGATCGCCCGGCGAAAGCGTCTATATCAAGGCCGGCGCAACCGGCATGGCGCCCGCCAATGTCGTCGTTGACGGCAACTATGTGACGACCAACTTCGATCATGGGGATCAGTCGCAGGAGGGCGCCAATACGCTTGTCCTGGGCAATTTTGCTCATGGCGGCGGCACCTGCGACAACGGTGTGTACCAGCTCGCGACGCTGTCCACGAACGGCCGCAGCGTGACTGTCAGGTCCAGTGCAAGCGGTGAGCTCTGGCTGATTGTCGGCACCGATTCCGCCTTCGAAGGCTTCACGAAGATCTATTATCTGGAAGGCAGCGCTACGATCACTCCTGTTTGATTGCCTAGCGCCATTGCGGCCTCGCACCGGGTGCCATTCGAACTGGTGCGCCGGCCTGGGCGGCTTTGGCATCCATACCGCGCGGGGCGGCAGCGAAGCTGGCGGCGGCGGTGCTGCCGGGTAGGAAGCAGAAGCGGTGATCGCCGCCATCAACCCGGCACGATTCTGACCGATCCGTATTCGCGCATCGTCTGTTATCGAGTGTCTGCGTTGCGTGAAGAGCGGGCGTGTCCCCCAACAATACGGGCCCAGTAGAAAGCGCATCGGCAGTGTTCAACGGACGCTGTCAACTACGAGCGAAGCTAAGTGGCGTCGCCGTCGCTTCAATTCTGCACGTGATTGCCACCGCGCCTATTTGTAAGCGTGCGTAGACAAAATCTGGTCTCCTCAATACGATACGATTCGGAGCCGCGCATCCGGCGGCTGGGGGCAATGTCTTGGGATACACGGGTATCGGCGGCGAGTTTCTCGTGAACACCTACACGGCAGGGAGTTCGCGGCAGCCTACGATCACCTCGCTTGCCTCAGGCGGTTTCGTGGTGGCCTGGTACGAATCCACGAACGGGATTGAGCAGGACGTCTGGGCACAGATTTTCGATGCCAGCGGGACCAAGGTCGGGAGCGACTTCTGGGTCCACAGCACAACTGTGAACGATCAGATCGATCCCACCATCACGTCGCTGACGTCGGGTGGGTTCGTTGTAACCTGGACGGACGCGAGCGCCTCGAACGGAGATACTGACAGCTACGGCATCGTAGCACGGATATTCAATGCTAGCGGTGAGCCGATTGGGCCCGAGTTTCTGGTTAATACAACGACGTACAGTTACCAGTCCGAGCCAACCATCACCTCGCTTAACTCGGGTGGTTTCGTGGTGTGCTGGACGGACGGGAGCGGTGTCGCCGGGGAACCCCCCGGTGGGACAAGCGGCACTGGCATCAAGGCGCAGGTCTTCAATTCCAGCGGCAACAAGGTGGGATCGGAATTTCTGGTCAATACGAGCACCGAAAATTCTCAGTACGAGCCGACCGTCACCTCGCTCGCATCAGGCGGTTTCGTGGTGAGCTGGACGGACCAAAGCACGCAAGGTGGGGATGCGAGCGGCTCCGCCATCAAGGCGCAGATTTATGATGCAAGCGGCAACCCGATCGGCTCGGAGTTTCTGGTCAATATAACTGTCGTGGACTGGCAATACGATCCGGCCATCACCTCGCTCGCCTCAGGTGGTTTCGTGGTGAGCTGGGTTAGCCAGAGCGGATTTGGGGAATCCGACATCAAGGCGCAGATCTTCGACGCCAGCGGCAACAGAGTTGGCTCTGAGTTCCTCGTCAGTGACGATTATTACAATAGTGACCAGCCGACGATCACGTCCCTTGCCTCAGGCGGCTTCATCGTTAGCTTCGTGGATTACAACGCAGACAATGGCCAGGCCGGTAGTGCGGGGATTGTCGCGCGGGTGTTCGATGCTAGCGGCTACCCGGTCGGAACTCCCTTCCGCGTCAATACCGCGACGCTCGAAGATCAGGTCGAGCCGACCATCACAGTATTGGCCTCTGGACAAATAGTAATCGCTTGGACGGACTTCAGCGGGGAAGGGGGCGATGCGTACGGCTCCGGGATAAAGATGCAATTTTTTACCCCCGACACGATCGACGGAACGGCGGGCGACGATGCCCTGACCGGCACCAGCGCCAACGAAACCTTCAACGGGTACGGAGGCGACGATTATATGATCGGCGCCGGCGGCAACGACAACCACAACGGCGGCGAGGGCAACGACCGGCTTGATGGCGGCGAGGGCGACGATACGCTTGCCGGCGGTCGCGGCTATGATGGTATAGTCTATACCTCAGCCCTTTCCGGAGTGACCGTTGATCTGTCGCTGACGGCCGCGCAGAACACCGGTGGTGCTGGCTTCGACACGCTATCGAGCATCGAGGATGTCTCGGGCTCGGAGTTTGCCGACACCATCACCGGCAATGCTTCCGATAACTTCCTCTCCGGCCGCGGCGGCAACGATGTGATTGTCGGCGGCGCGGGCGCTGACCGGCTGCGCGGCGGCACCGGTGCCGACAGGATGACCGGTGGCACCGGCAAGGATACCTATTATGTCGATGATATCGGCGATGTCGTCGTTGAGCTCGTCAACGAAGGCACCACTGATCGCGTTGAGTCCAGCATCAGCTACACGCTGACCAACAATGTTGAGCAGCTGGCGCTCACTGGCTCCAGCGCCATCAACGGCACCGGCAACGCGCTTGCTAATCTGATCGTCGGCAACAACGCCGTCAACACGCTGACCGGCGGCGACGGCGGCGACACTCTGAACGGCGGGCGGGGCGCCGACATTCTGGTCGGCGGCATCGGCAACGATACCTACTTCGTCGACAACGTTGGCGACACCGTCACCGAAGTTCCCGGCCAGGGCAACGACCTGGTCAAATCCTCGGTAAGCTACACGCTGGGCAACAACGTCGACCGGCTCATCCTCACCGGATCAGGAGCGAACTCGGGCACCGGCAACGCGCTCGCCAATGCGATGGTCGGCAATGGCGCCGCGAATACGCTGAGCGGTGAAGCCGGCAACGACAAATTGACGGGCGCCGACGGCAACGACAGTCTGCATGGCGGCACCGGCAACGACCGACTAACCGGCGGTGCGGGAGCGGACAATTTCTACTTCGACACGGCGCTCGACCAGAGCAGCAACGTCGACCGCATCCTCGACTTCTCCGTGGCCGAGGATACGATTTACCTGGGCATGGCGGTGTTCAGCGCCATCGGCCCCGGGGAACTTGCAATCGGAGCGTTCCATGCGGGCACCGTGGCAGCCGATGCCGACGACCGCATCCTCTACGATAGCGCGACCGGCAACCTGTATTACGATGCCGACGGCAACGGCGCCGGGGCGGCGGTGCAGTTTGCACAAGTGACCGCGATGACTGCGCTTACCAACGCCGACTTCTTCGCTTCTTGATCGGCAATCGCGATTTTGCCCAAATGACCGCAAGGGTCGGAAGCTGACAGGATCGCCTACCGTTGCTTGTCCGCTTCGGCGCAGGCCAGCGCATCGACGCGGTCGTTCTCGATATGGCCGCTGTGGCCCTTGACCCAATGCCATTCGACCCGGTGCGGCTCGGCGGCGTCGAGCAGCGCTTGCCACAGCTCGGCGTTCTTGACCGGCTTGCGGTCGGCCGTCCGCCAGCCGTTGCGGCGCCAGCCGTGGATCCACTTGGTGATGCCGTCGCGCACGTAGACGCTGTCGGTGTAGAGCTGCACTCGGCACGGCTTGTTGAGCGCGTTGAGCGCCTCGATCGCGGCGAGCAATTCCATGCGGTTGTTGGTGGTCAGCGGCTCGCCGCCGCCGATCTCTTTCTCGCGCGCGCCCGAGCGGATCAGCGCCGCCCAGCCGCCCGGCCCGGGGTTGCCGCGGCAAGCGCCGTCGGTGAAGATTTCGACTTGGGGAAGTTCAGCCATTGGCTGCCGTCATTGCGAGGAGCGAAGCGACGAAGCAATCCACCCTCGCGGCGCTGGATTGCTTCGCTCCGCTCGCAATGACGATCTACGCCACCAGCTCGCGCGGCAGCTTGAAGACCATGCGCTCGGGGTCGTGGTCGGCCTCTTCCTCGGTAACCTCGAACCGCCCGGCCAGGGCGTGCATCACTTCGCGCACCAGGGTTTCGGGCGCCGACGCGCCGGCGGTGACGCCAAGCGTTCGCGGCTCGCCCAGCCATGCCCAGTCGATGTCGGTCGCGCGCTGGATCAGTCTTGCCGGGACGTTCAGCCGTTCGGCGACCTCCGCGAGGCGCAGCGAATTGCTGCTGTTGGGGGCGCCGATCACCAGCATCTTTTCGCACCTGGGCGCGATCGCCTTGACCGCCGCCTGGCGATTGGAGGTGGCGTAGCAAATGTCCTCGCTGCGCGGGCCCCGGATGGACGGGAAGCGGCGCTGCAGCGCCTCGACGATCGCGGCGGTGTCATCGACCGACAAAGTGGTCTGAGTGAGGAAGGCGAGCCGCTCGGTATCAGGCACTTCGACGGCGGCGACATGCTCGACAGTCTCCACCAGCGTCATGCTCCCCGCCGGAACCTGGCCGAAGGTGCCGATCACTTCCGGGTGGCCGGCGTGGCCGATAAACAGGATGTGCAAGCCCTCGTCGATCATCCGCTCGGCCTGGCGGTGGACCTTGGAGACGAGCGGGCAGGTCGCATCGAGGAAGCTCAGCGACCGCTCGCTCGCCGCCTGCGGCACCGACTTGGGCACGCCGTGGGCGGAGAATACCACCGGTCGGTCGTCGGGCACTTCGTCGAGCTCGTCGACGAACACCGCGCCGAGCTCGCGAAGCCGGTCGACGACGAAGCGGTTGTGGACGATCTCGTGGCGCACATAGACCGGCGCGCCATAGCGCTCGATCGCCAGCTCGACGATCCGGATGGCGCGGTCGACGCCGGCGCAGAACCCGCGCGGGGCAGCGATCAGCACGTGCAGGGGAGGGCGTGTTGCCATCTTCGCCGCTACGTAGGCCTTCGCTCGACGCTTTGAAAGACGAACCAGAAGCTCGGTCGTTGACTTGGGCAAGCGGCGCGACCAAGGGTCGCCGCGTCTGCCGAGGCTCGCTTCGGCAAGGCCACGCGGGAGAGTTTGGCGGGGTTTCGGCCCCGTCGGCGCCGAAGGAGCAACCGCCCCCGGAATCTCTCAGGCAAAAGGACCGCGCGTGCCCTGACAGTCTGGAAAGTGTCCGCCGTCGCTCTAGGCAATGGCGGGCCGCCGAAGGGGTAAAGCTCTCAGGCGCTCAAGACAGACGGGGGCGGTGGCTAATTCGCCCGCTTGGGCGTTGGTCGTCGCAACCTCGCGGGAGCGCGTAGATGAGCAAGGAAGTCCACAGCGGTCCGACGGACCAACACCACCAGGCGCGCGGTACCGCTTTTACCGGCGACCCCGACGGTGGCGCCGGAGCCGCGCAAGCGGAGCCGCAGGCGCTTGCCCTGGACGGTTGGCACCGCGCCCGCGGCGGGCGGATGGTTGAGTTCGCCGGCTATTCGATGCCGGTCCAGTACGAAGGGATCATGGCCGAGCATCTGTGGACTCGCGAGAATGCAGGCCTGTTCGACGTCAGCCACATGGGTCAGCTGCTGGTCCACGGGCAAGGCGCCGACGTCGCGCTCGAGCGGCTGCTGCCTGGCGAGCTTCAGGGCCTGGCCGACCGCAAGCTGCGTTATTCGATGCTGCTCGCCGACAATGGCGGGATCATCGACGATCTGATGGCGACCCGCCGCGGCAGTGATTTCTATCTCGTCGTCAACGGCTCAACCAAGCATGGCGACATCGAGGCGCTGGAAAATTCGCTGCCGCGCGACGTCGTGCTCGACCATATGAAGGAGCAGGCGCTGCTGGCTCTGCAGGGGCCCAAGGCGGTCGAAGTGCTCGACGGGATCGTGCCCGGAGTGGCCGAGCTGACCTTCATGGAGGGTAATGCGTTCGACGCGCCCGACTTTGGTGGGTCGCTGTGGATCAGCCGCTCGGGCTACACCGGCGAGGACGGGTTCGAGATTTCGGTGCCCGGCGCCTCCGCCGAAAAGCTTGCTGACGCCATTGCCGCCGATGAGCGGGTGCGCCCGGTCGGCCTCGGAGCGCGCGATTCGCTACGGCTCGAAGCGGGGCTGCCGCTGTACGGCCACGACCTCGACAGCAACACCACCCCGGTGGCCGCGGGCCTGACCTTCGCCATCCAGAAACGGCGCCGCAGCGAGGGCGGCTTTGCCGGGGCAATGCGGATCCTGGCCGAGCTTCACAACGGCCCGATCGAAAAGCGCGTCGGTTTCGACATCGACGGCCGCCAGCCGGTGCGCGAAGGCGCGCGCGTGCTCGACGACGAAGGCAATGAGGTGGGGCGCATCACCAGCGGCGGCTTCTCGCCTTCGCTGCAGCGGCCGATCGCGATGGGTTATGTCGCCGCTCACCTCGCCGAGCCCGGCACCGCGCTCAAGCTCGAGCAGCGCAGCAAATTGTTTGACGCCCGGGTCGCGCCGATGCCGTTCGTCCCCCACCGCTATCACCGCAAGGGAGCCCCCGCATGACCGTTTACTACACCCGCGAACATGAGTGGGTCCGCGTCGACGGCGATACCGCCACCGTCGGCATTTCCGACCATGCGCAACAGGCGCTCGGCGACATCGTCTTCGCCGAAGTGCCGGGGGCCGGGAAGGCGCTCAGCAAGGGCGACGAGGCGGCGGTGGTCGAATCGGTGAAGGCCGCCTCGGACGTTTACGCGCCGGTCGGCGGCGAGGTGGTTGAGGGCAACCAGGCGGTCGCCGACGACCCCGCTCTGGTCAACCGCGACCCCGAAGGCGAGGGGTGGTTCTTCAAGCTCCGCCTCGCCGACCAGGGCGAGCTCGACGGGCTGATGGACGAATCCGCTTACCGCGACTGGGTGAAGACGCTTTGAGGCCAGCCGGAGTCTCGACCAGCGACTGGGACGCAGCGGAATATGCCCGTGTCGGCGGCTTTGTCGCCGAGCTCGGCGCGGCCGCGCTCGACCTGCTCGACCCGCAGCCCGGCGAGCACATCCTCGACATCGGCTGCGGCGACGGAGCGCTCAGCGAAAAGATCGTCCAGCGCGGCGCGGCCGTCGTCGGCATCGACAACAGCATCAGCATGATCGGCGCCGCCAAGGCGCGCGGGCTCGACGCCCGCTATATGGACGCGGCCGATTTGCGGTTCAGCGAGGCGTTCGACGCCGTTTTTTCGAATGCGACGCTGCACTGGGTACTGGACAAGGAACGGGCGGCGCGGGCCATCTGGTTCGCGCTCAAGCACGGCGGCCGGTTCGCCGGCGAGATGGGCGGCCATGGAAATCTCGCAAAGCTGCGGGAAGCGCTCGACGACGTGCTCGTCACGCGCGGGTTCGGGCCGCCGACCTATGCCGCCAACTGGTATCCCGAGGTCGAGGAATTCGTCGCCGTTTACGAGCAGGTGGGTTTCAAAGAGGTCGACGCTCGGTTGATCCAGCGGCCGACGCCGCTCGAGCATGGCGTCGCCGCCTGGGTGACGACGTTCCGCAAGGGCTGGCTCGATCGCGCCGAAGTGCCGCAGGAGGAGCGCGCGGATATCGCCGCGGCCGTCGCCGACCGCGTCGGCTCTAACGTTGCCGATTACGTCCGCCTCCGCTTCATCATGAGAAAGCCCGCCTGATGCGTTACCTGCCGCTGTCCGACGACGACCGCTCGCACATGCTCGCCGCCGTCGGCGCGAACTCGATCGACGATTTGTTTGTCGACATTCCCGAAGAGGTGCGGCTGAATGGCCTGATCGAAGGCCTGCCGCTGCACGCGTCCGAGCTGTCTGTCGAGCGGCAGCTGACGGCAATGGCGCGCAAGAACATGGTCGCGGGCGAAGTGCCGTTCTTCCTCGGCTGCGGCGCCTATCGCCACCACATTCCCGCCTCGGTCGATCACATCATCCAGCGCGGCGAGTTCCTCACCGCTTACACGCCCTACCAGCCGGAGATCGCGCAGGGCACGCTGCAGGTATTGTTCGAGTTCCAGACCCAGGTTGCGCGGCTGTACGGCTGCGACGTCGCCAATGCGTCGATGTACGACGGCTCTACCGCCTGCTGGGAAGCGATTGGCATGGCTCGGCGGATCACTCGGCGGACCAAGGCGATCCTGTCGTCGGGGCTGCACCCGCATTATGTCAGCGTCGCCAACACCATGGCGAAGTTCACCGGCGATGTGCTGGAAACCGCACTGCCCGAGCTCACCGCGGAACCGGACACGCAGCGGCTGATCGACGCGATCGACGGCGAGACCAGCGCCGTCGTCGTCCAATACCCCGACATCCTCGGCCGGGTCATCGACCTTGCGCCGATCGCCGAGGCCGCGCACGCCAACGGCGCGTTGCTGGTGGCGGTGGTGACCGAGCCGATGTCGCTCGGACTCATCAAATCGCCGGGCGAAATGGGCTCCGATATCGTTGTCGGCGAAGGGCAGTCGATCGGCGTCGGCCTGCAGTTCGGCGGGCCGTACGTTGGATTGTTCGCCTGCGCTGAGAGGTTCGTCCGGCAGATGCCTGGGCGGCTGGCCGGCGAAACCGTCGACGCCGAGGGCAAGCGCGGCTTCGTGCTCACCCTGTCGACCCGCGAGCAGCACATCCGCCGCGAGAAAGCGACGTCCAACATCTGCACCAACTCCGGCCTGTGCGCGCTGGCGTTTTCGGTCCACCTCAGCCTGCTTGGAGAGAAGGGGCTGCGTCAGTTGGCTGAGATCAATCATTCGCGCGCAGCAACTGTTGCTGGGCGTTTGTCGGCGATCCCCGGCGTCGAGCTGGTCAATGACAGCTTCTTCAACGAATTCACCATTCGCCTTCCCGTCGAAGCGAGGCCCGCGGTGCACGCGCTGGTCGAGCACGGCATCCTCGCCGGAGTCTCGCTCGGCCGGCTGTATCCGGGTGCACAAGCGCTGCAGAACGGGCTGGTGATTGCGGTTACCGAGACGACGACGGATGAGGATATCGACGCCTTGGAAGCGGGCCTAAGGGAGGTGATCCGATGACCGTCAACCCGTCGGGGTGGCGCCCATCGACGCCTGCCAATGCTTCCGCTGAAATGCCGACCGTAACGGGCAACCGCGCTCTGCAGCTCGAGGAGCCGCTGCTGTTCGAGATCGGCGACACCGAGACGACGGGGGTCGATTTCGATTGTGCTCCTGCGAAGGCAGGAGCCCAGACTGGATCCCTGCCTTCGCAGGGATACATAAATGGTCTCGCCCGCACCGCCCCGATCGGTCTTGCCGGGCTCACCGAGCCGGAGGCAGTGCGCCACTACACCCGCCTGTCGCGGCAGAATTACGCGATCGACCTCGGGCTGTTCCCGCTTGGCAGCTGCACGATGAAGCACAACCCGCGCCTCAACGAGAAAGTGGCGCGGCTGCCCGGCTTTGCCGACGTCCACCCGCTGCAGCCGCAGGAGACGGTGCAGGGCGCCCTCGAGGTGATCAACACGCTCGCGTTCTGGCTGCTCGACCTCACCGGCATGCACGGCGTCGCGATGAGCCCGAAGGCCGGCGCTCACGGCGAGCTGTGCGGCCTGCTGTGCATCCGCGCGGCGCTCGAGGCGCGCGGCGACAAGCGCGAGGTGGTCCTGGTCCCCGAAAGCGCGCACGGCACCAACCCTGCGACAGCGGCCTTCGCCGGCTACCGGGTCGAGAACATTCCCGCCAACGCCGCCGGCCGGGTCGACCTCGACGCGCTGAAGTCACGCCTCGGCCCCGACGTCGCGGCGGTGATGATCACCAACCCCAACACCTGCGGCCTGTTCGAGCCCGACATGAAGGCGATCTCCGACGCAGTGCATGCCGCCGGCGGCTTCGTTTATTGCGATGGCGCCAATTTCAACGCGATCGTCGGCAAGGTCCGTCCCGGCGACCTCGGCATCGATGCGATGCACATCAACCTGCACAAGACTTTTTCCACTCCGCACGGCGGCGGCGGCCCCGGATCGGGACCGGTGGTGGTGTCCGAAGCGCTCTCGCCGTTCGGGCCGCTGCCTTATTCCGCCCGCTATGCCGACGGCAGCTTCAAGATGGTCGAGGAGGAAGGCGCGGCCGAGGAGCATCCGCACGCCTTCGGCCGAATGACCGCCTTCCACGGGCAAATGGGCATGTTCACCCGCGCGCTTGCCTACATCCTCAGCCACGGCGCCGACGGCTTGAAGCAGGTCGCCGAAGATGCGGTGCTCAACGCCAATTACATTTTGCGCAGCCTCGAGGACGTGCTCGACGCGCCGTTCGCCGCGAGCGGCCCCTGCATGCACGAGGCGCTGTTCTCCGACCGCGGCTTTAGTGGGGGCCTTTCCACCATCGACCTCGCGAAGGCGCTGATCGACGAGGGCTTCCACCCCATGACGATGTATTTCCCGCTGGTCGTCCACGGCGCGATGCTGGTCGAGCCGACCGAGACCGAATCCCGTGCCAGCCTTGATCAGTTCATCGCCGCGCTGCGCAGCATCGCCGAGCGCGCGAGGGCCGGCGACGAAAGCCTCAAGGGCGCGCCGTATTACGCGCCGCGGCGGCGGCTCGACGAAACGCTCGCGGCGCGCAAACCGGTGCTTACCTACCGGGGCCCGGTGGCGGCCTCCGAGGCGCCGACCCCAAACGAAGTCGGCGACCGCTGAGCGAGCGCTTCTACGAGGGCCCGTCCGAGGGGCGGCGGCGCTCGGCGCCGGCGGCAGTGCGCAACCGCGAGCCGATTGCCCAGGTCCTTCGTGAATGGTTGCCGGCGAGCGGACTGGTTCTCGAGATCGCCAGCGGCACCGGCGAGCATGCCGCTTATTTCGCGGAAACCTTTTCCCGGCTCGAATGGCAGCCGAGCGATGTTCACCGGGATGCGCTGACGTCGATCCGCGCCTGGCGAGCGCATCGGCCGCTTGCGAACCTGCGCGAGCCGGTCGAGCTCGACGCTTCGAGCGCCGACTGGCCGGTCGAGCAGGCCGACGCGGTCCTCAGCATCAACATGGTGCACATCAGCCCCTGGGCGTCGGCGCTCGGATTGCTCGATGGGGCCTCGCGGCTGCTCGCGCCTGGGCACCCGCTGATCCTCTATGGTCCGTGGTTAACCGACGCCGCACCGACCGCTCCGAGCAACCTCGCATTCGATGCTGATTTAAAGCGCCGTGATCCCGAGTGGGGGCTGCGCAAGGTCAAGGACTTTACCGTCGAGGCGCAGGCGCGGGGGCTACACCTCGAGGGACAGGTGGTGATGCCGGCCAACAATCTGATGTTGCTGCTGCGCCGGCGATAAGCTGATTAGGCAGCCTCGCGGCGGGTTCAGGCGCTAAGCGCGGTGCTGGAGGTGGCGCTTCCCTGCGCGCGCATCGCGAAATCGCCGGCCAGTTTGGCGTGCCACGCCCGCGCCGGCTCGGTGAGTGCGCGCTGCGCCGCGACCCGCTCTTCATACGCCCTGCGACGGTAGTATCGCTCGTTCGACTCCATGTCCGTCCCCCTGCTGTGGCGAACGATGCTCCCCAAGGCCTAACGCATGGTTAATATCCACAGCCGATTCCCGCGTTGGCACAGAAGGCCCGAAGGGAGGGGGCCTGAAGGCGCTAAAACGAGTGGCCGCTGAAACCTAACGACTCGTCGCTCGTTGAATGCTCGAAATGGTTGGAGAATCCACCGTGTTGAACCGAGTAAACACTTCCCGCGGAACGTTTGACCTGAGCGCGCGGGGGTATCACGCCGTCTATCGCGATGGTGAAGTCAATCACTGCCCTGGCTGTGGTCGCACCCACTGGATGATCGGTCGGATGCTCGCCGAATGCGCGTTCTGCGCAACCGCCTTGCCGCTGTCGGAAAGCCTGCGGCATGGGCATTCGGCGACCGTCACCCGCCGCTCGTGGCCGGTCTACCCGCAGCTCGACGCCGCCTAGCGGACAAAACTCCTATTTCGCTGCGGCCTGCACAGGCGTAGTATGGTGAGCATGAAACAGCTGCTTCCGTTCGTCATGGCGGCCGCATGTGCCGCCTTGCCAGCGCCGGCGTTGGCCCAGGCCGGCAACTTCACCATCGTCAACGCCACCGGAATCGACTTCGCCGGGCTAACGGTCCGGCGTTTCGGCACCACGCAATGGCTGCCGCTCATGCTCTCGCCGTCACGGCTTCCGAATGCGGGCCGCGGCGCCGCCGATTTCAAGGATGAGGATTGCGCCTTCGATCTGCGGGCGACGCTACCCGACGGTCGATCCGTGGTGTGGCCGGGCGTGAACCTGTGCCAGGTGAAAGTGGTGACTTTGAACCAAAAGGCCGGCGGCGCTCTGTGGGTCGACTACGAATGAACGCAGAGCGTTTCCGCGCCTGCGCGGGATAAGGACCGGCGACCGCTTTCGCCGGCGCTTGCCCGACCGAATCCAGGAGCTTGGCGCCGGCCAGGAAGACGACCGCGGTGCATGCCAGCGCCAGGATCCAGCCGTTCAGCCCGGGATAGGCCTGCAGATAATGCTGCGCCCGTTCGACCGCGCCGAGCGCGATCGCATAGATCACGAACCATACCTCGGTTCGGGTCTTGATGGTGAAAAGCCGGGCTAACTTGCTCATGCCAAATGTTAAGCAAGGGCCGTGCCAATGGCAAATTTGCGCCATTTTGGACCTAATGAATATGGTGAATTGTAAATTAACCCGACAGCGAAGCGCTTAGATCGAGCGTTTCGAGCAGCCCTGTGCAAGCGGCCTCGATCTCCGCGATCAGCGCCGGCTCCTGCAGCTCGCGACTGGTGATGTCGGCCGGCCACGACCGCTCGACCAGCGCTGCGATCCGGTCGAGCTTGGCTGCATCGACCAGGAAGCGCGGGTCGACCAGCGCCGGGTCGGCGACCACCCGCAGGCGCAGGCAGGCGGGCCCGCCGCCGTTCGCCATCGACTCGCGCACGTCCACCACCTCGATCCGGCGGATCGGCCCGTTGCCGGCCAGGTGCCGCTGCAGCCAGTTCCAGACGCTTGGCGTTTCGCGCGCTTCGATGGGAACGACCAGCGTCATCTCGCCGCCGGGCGGGCTGACCAGCTGCGCGTTGAACAGGTAAGACGTGATAGCGTCGGCCAGCGGCACTTCGGCGTCGGCGACCTCGACCAGCTCGAACTCGGGCAGCCGCTCGGCGCAGTCGGCGATCAGCCGGTCGCGGCCGGCAAAGGCTTTTTCGTGAGCGAACAGGACCGGCCCATTGGCGACGGCGACGACGTCGTTGTGGAAGGCGCCGGCGGCGATTGCGTCTTCCGATTGCTCGATGAACACTGTGCGGTCGGGATCGAGCCGGTGGAGCCGGGCCACCGCCTTCGATGCCTGCAGGTGCTGGCGCGCGGGGAAGGGGCCGCGGGTCTGGCCAAAAACGAACAGCTCGAGCCCGGGCCGATCATGTGCCGGGGCCAGCCGCATGTGATTGGCCGCGCCTTCGTCGCCGAACACCGCCGGCACCGGCGCGTGCACGGCAAAGGCGTCCGAATTGGCGAAGGCCACCCGCAGCTGGGCAAGCGTCCACGGCCATTCATGGCTGCGGTGCGCCATCGTCCGCAGGTTGGCGACCGTCAGGTGGCAGCGCCGGTCGGCGGTGTCCGGCGCCGGCGACACGGTCGCCGCATTGGCCGCCCACATCGCCGACGCCGACATCGCGCTCGCCGCGAGCAACGGTTCCGCCGCCTCGATCGTCGTCCCCAGGTCGCTCAGCCAATCGCGGTTGGGCCGCGGCTGCGGCAGGAAAATGCCCTGGGCCAGGCCCAGCGCCAAATTGGCGCGCATCTTCTCGATCCCCTGCAGCGCCGCGGCGCGCGGGTGCGACACCTGAAAGGCGTTGCGCGTGGAAGCGAGATTGCCAAGGCTCAGCCCCGCATAATTGTGGCTCGGCCCGACGATCCCGTCGAAATTGATTTCGACCA
>JACCSV010000286.1 GCA_013812805.1 Sphingomonas sp.
ACCGGCACCGCGATCTCGGCGGCGGCGGTCGGGGTCGGCGCCCGCTTGTCGGCGGCATGGTCGATCAGCGTCGTGTCGGTTTCGTGGCCGACCGCCGAGATCAGGGGAATGGGCGATTCGGCGGCGGCGCGCACCACCTCCTCCTCATTGAAGGCCCACAAATCCTCGATCGAACCGCCACCACGAGCGACGATCAGCAAGTCCGGACGCGGCACCGCCCCGCCCGCGTCGAGCTCGCCAAAGCCGCGGATGGCTGCGGCGACCTTGGCAGCCGCGCCCTCCCCTTGCACCGGCACCGGCCAGACGATCACCCGGGTCGGGCAGCGGTCCTCGAGCCGGTGCAGGATGTCGCGGATCACAGCTCCGGTCGGCGAGGTCACGACGCCGATCACTCGCGGCATAAACGGCAGCCGGCGCTTTCGGCCCACATCGAACAGCCCCTCGGCGGCAAGCGCCTTTCGGCGGCGTTCGAGCAGTGCCATCAGCGCGCCCTCGCCGGCAAGCTCGAGCCGCTCGACAACCAGCTGATATTTCGACCGGCCCGGATAGGTGGTCATCTTGCCCGAGGCGATGACTTCGGCGCCGTCCTCCGGGCGGAACGCCAGCGCTCCCGCCGAGCTTCGCCAGATGACCGCATCGACGCAGGCCGAGTCGTCCTTCAGGGTGAAATAGCAATGCCCAGACGCGTGACGCTTGAAGCCGGAGATTTCGCCGCGGACTCGAACCTTCTCAAACGCGCCCTCGACGACGCGCTTGACCGATCCGGCAAGCTCGCTGACCGTCAGCTCGGGCGAATTGTCGCCCGGACGGCTGTTCGCTAACAGGCCGGGGGCGCGGTCGTCGGGGAGGTCCATTGAACATTCTGCTTCTGGGTTCGGGCGGAAGGGAAGATGCGCTCGCGTGGCGGCTGAGGCAATCGCCGAGCTGCGATCAATTGATCGCAGCGCCCGGCAACCCCGGCATCGCCCGCTGGGCCGAATCGGTCGATATCGACCCCTGCGACCCGCAGGCGGTGATGGCGCTGGCAAGCGCGCGCGCATCCGACCTGGTGGTGATCGGCCCGGAAGCGCCGCTCGTCGCCGGCGTCGGCGATGCCCTTCGCGAAGCCGGTTTCGCCGTGTTCGGGCCCAACGCCGCCGCCGCCCAGCTCGAAGGCTCCAAGGGGTTCACCAAAGACCTTTGCCGGGCGCACGACATCCCGACCGCTGGCTATGTTCGGACTCAAAGCCAGGACGAGGCGATGGCGGCGCTCGATCGCTTCGGGGTGCCGGTGGTGATCAAGGCCGACGGACTCGCCGCCGGCAAGGGCGTCACCGTCGCCATGACCCGCGAGGAAGCCAAAGCCGCGATCGAGGCGGTCGGCGATACCCCGCAGGTGATCGAAGAATTTCTCGACGGGGAAGAAGCGAGCTTGTTTGCACTGGTCGACGGGGCGACCGCCGTTCCGCTGGCCAGCGCTCAGGACCACAAACGGGTCGGCGAAGGCGACACCGGCCCCAACACCGGTGGAATGGGCGCCTACAGCCCCGCGCCGGTGTTGACGGCGGAGCTTGAGCGCCGGGCGATGGCCGAGATCGTCATCCCCACCGCGGCGGCGATGGCGGCGGCTGGAAAGCCATTTTCAGGCGTGCTTTATGCCGGGCTGATGCTGACCAGCGAAGGGCCCAAGCTGATCGAATATAACGTCCGATTTGGCGATCCGGAGTGCGAGGCGATCATGCCGCGGATCGAGGGTGACTTCGCCGAGCTGCTGATGGCTGTAGCCACTGGCCGCCTCGGTGAGGTCGATCCGCCGTCGCTGTCGCCCAAGCAGTCGATGACGGTGATCGTCGCCGCCCGAGGATACCCTGGCACTCCGGCAAGCGGCGGTTCGATCCGGGCAATCGAGGCCGCCGAACTGGTTGAGGGCGTGACCGTGTTCCATGCCGGCACCGCCAGCTCCGGCGAAGGGCTCGTCGCCAAGGGAGGCCGGGTGCTTGCCGTCACCGGGCTCGGCGAAACGCTCGGCCAGGCCCGCGCCCGGGCCTATCGAGCGGTCGACCAGATTGAGTTTGCCGACGGCTTCCACCGCCGCGACATCGGCTGGCGCGAACTGGATCGGGCAGGCCGATGAACGCGCTGTGGAGCTATTTCTGGCCGATATTCGCACTGGCGCTGCTGGTCGGAGCGGTGACCGGAATTTTCGCCTGGCGGCCGGGGGCCCGGCGCTGGTCTCTGATTACCGTTGGCGCAGCCGCGATGCTCGCCGGCGCCTTGCTGTGGCACGGCCCGCTGGGCGGCGGCGATCGCCTGGTCCGCCCGATCGAGCGCATCGCCCAGGAGACGCTGGCCTATTACGAGATGCCGCAGGTGCAGGCCCGGTTGCAGCGCGAGCCGCTGACCCGCACGCTGCTCCTGCGGGGTCCGGCCGACCAATTCCAGCGCGGCGAAATCGTTCGGATAATGCGCGAGATTCCTGGCGTTGCCGCGGCGTCATGGACTGGCGGTCGCGGACTTCCGCTGATCGTCGAAGGGTCGGCCGTGGGGCTGATCGGCTATTTGCTGGGCTGCCTGCTTGCCTATGGCGCAAGCCTGAACCGGCGCAATTCGCAAGGGAGATGGTGATTGATCGACGGGTTTAGCGAATATTGGCCAGCGGCGCTGTTGGGCCTGCTGCTGCTGGCAGCCATCGCCTTTGTCCTGCTGCGCCCGCGCCAGCGCGTTCGGCTAAGCAGCGAGCAGGCGCCGCTTCGCCCGCACATGCCAACGCCCCGCGGGGAACGCCGCGGCATTGCCGACGAAGCCGCCGCAGCGGCCTGTGACGTCACCGGCCAGATCATCGACGCCCCGGTGCACGCCCACCTCCCCGGAGCCTCGGGCCCGCCCGACGACCTGCAGCGGCTCAAGGGCGTCGGTCCCAAGCTTGCGGCGATGCTGAACGATCTCGGCATTTTCCGCTTCGAGCAGTTGGCCGGCCTGAGCGAGGCGGACCTCGGCCGGATCGACAGCCAGCTCGGCGCCTTTCGTGGCCGGCTTGCGCGCGACCAGGTGCCGCAGCAGGCCGACTATCTCGCCCGTGGCGACGAGGACGGGTTCCAGCATCGGTTCGGCAAGCTTTAGGTCTGCGCTTCAGCCGCTCTCTTCTTCTCGGCAGATGGCGAAGCGATCAACTTGTCGATCTTGCGGCCGTCCATGTCGACGATCTCGAACGACCAATTGTCATGCTTGAAGCGCTCGCCGGTTTCCGGAAGGCGTTTCAGCACCGACAGCGCAAAGCCTGCGACGGTCGAGAAGTCACGATCGCCGGGCATCCGGACGCCGAGCTTGTCGCTCAGGATGTCGGCACTGGCGGCGCCCGACACGAGCCAGCTGCCGTCTTCGCGTTCGATCAGCGGCGCCTCCTCGTCTTCGACGTCATGGGCAAAAGCGCCGGCGAGCGCGGCGAGCAGGCTGCCGGGAGTGACGATCCCGTCGAAATGCCCGTATTCGTCGTGGACCAGGGCCAGCGGCACTTCCGCCGCCCGAAGCACCGCGAGCGCGTCCATCGCATCCATGAGGTCGGGGATGACCGGGGCCGGACGGGCGAGCTGGCGCAGGTCGAGCTCGCGTCCATCGAGGGCGGCGCGAAGCAGGTCCCGGCTCTGGATGACGCCGATGATGTTGTCGACCGACCCGTCGGCAACCGGAATCCGGCTGTGCGAGATTTCCGCCAGCGCCAGGCGAAGCTGCTCGCCGCGTTCCGACACGTCGATCCAGTCGACATCCGTGCGCGGGGTCATGACTTCGCGCACCGGGCGGTCGGCCAACCGGACGATTCCGGAAATGATCGCCCGCTCGCTTTCGTCGAGCACGCCCGCGGTCTGGGCTTCGGCAACGACCAGGTGAAGCTCCTCCGCGGTCACCGCGTTTTCGGATTCGCGGTTGAGGCCCAGCGTCCGGAAAATGAGCGCGCTGCTATTGTCGAGCAGCCAGACAAACGGCGACATCGCCTTCGACAGCCACACCATCGGCCGAGCGACGGCCGCAGCGATCGGCTCCGGCGAGCGCAAGGCGAACTGCTTGGGCACCAGCTCGCCGACCACCAGCGACACATAGGTGACGGCGATGATGACGAGGCTGAAGCCAATTGTCTCGGCGGTTTCGGGATCGAGTCCGAGAAGCTGCAGCCGCTGCGCCGCGGGCTCGCCGAGGCTGGCGCCCGAGTAAGCGCCGGCGATGATGCCGATCAGGGTAATGCCGATCTGGACCGCGGACAGCAGCCGCCCGGGGTTGTTGGCGAGGTCGAGAGCGATCTGGGCGCCGCGGCTGCCGGCGCGGGCCATCGCCTTGAGCCGAGCTTCGCGCGCCGAGACGATCGCCAGCTCGGTCATCGCCAGCACACCGTTCAGCGCGATCAGCGCCACGATGGCGAGGATATCGATCCAGGGGAATGGCAGGAGTTGGTTGGCCATTGAGGTCGCGGCGATGCTTGCCTTCAAAACCACCGGACAGCAAGCGCGTTCGGTTCAGCGGCGGAACTATCGGGCGGAGGGGTCGGTTTCCCCCGATACCCTAGCTTAGTTGCGGGAGAGTTCGAATGCGCGGTTTCCGTTGCCTGTGTGTCGCCGCCGCAGCCACCGTCATGCTTGCGGGCTGTAGGACGCGCGAAGCAGAATATGTAATTCCGCCGCCTCCTCCGCCGCCTGCGCAGGTCGCTGCGCCCGCCTACCTGTTTGCCGGAGTGATCGGCAATCGCCGCGACCGCGCGCGCAGGATCACCGCCGCCGGAGCCCGCGCGTTGGCGCCTGCCGCGGTGACCGGCTTTCTCGCTGACTACGAAACGGCGCTCCGACGTGAGACTGCCGGAACGGGCGTCGATATTTTGAGGCAGGGTGATCAGCTCGTGGTCCGAATGCCGGCGGCTCTGACGTTCGACAGCGGTAGCGCGGACATCAAGCCGGAGTTTCGCTCGACGCTTAACGAGGTTGCACGGATCGTAGGAAGCAACCGATCGGCTTACGTCGACGTGCTCGGCCATACCGACACGACCGGCACCGACGAGGTCAACCAGACGCTGTCGCAGCGGCGAGCGACGTCGGTGCGCGACTTCCTCGTCAGCCAGAAGGTCGCTGCCGTGCGCGTCGCGACGCAGGGTTATGGCGAATCGAGGCCGCTGCGGATGCCCGAGTCCAGTGAGACCGATCGTGCCGCAAACAGGCGCGTCGAAATCAGAATCACACCGCTCAGGCAAGGCGATCAGCGCCGCTAGCGACTCAGCGGCGCGCTCCAAAAAACCTGCGCAGCAGCTGGGCGGCCTCCGCTTCGCCGATCCCGCCGAATACATCGGGCCGGTGGTGGCAAGTCGACTGAGCGAAGATCCGGGCGCCGTGGATGACACCACCGCCCTTGGGATCTTCGGCGGCAAAGCGGATCGATGCCAGCCTGGCGAGCGAGGCGGCCGCGGCACACATCGCGCACGGCTCCAGAGTCACCCACAAGGTGCAGCCATCGAGCCGCGGCTGCCCCAGCGCCAGGGCGGCAGCACGGATTGCGACCACCTCCGCATGCGCCGTCGGGTCGAGCGAGCCGCGCATTGCGTTGCTCGCCTCGGCAATGATGGTCTCGCCATCGGTGATCACCGCCCCGACCGGCACTTCGCCGGCAGCCGCCGCATCCGCAGCAAGGTCGAGCGCGCGGCGCATCGGCGCGGGTAGAGGAAATGCCGGGAGCGGGAGTCCGGGGGCCATGGCCTGACGGCTACCGCAGTGCAGCGTTCAAGTCATCGCCGGCTATTGCGCGGCGTTGGCCTGGGCGTTCGCCTGGTCGTCGGGAGGACGAACCTGGACCGTCGGTACGACGACGTTGGCCCGGGTGGTCCCGACCGCAACCGATCCGGTCTCGATGTCGAAAGCCGGCGTCTGTCCGCCCGACGCCGTCACTCCGCCGCGGGTCGCATCGACATTGGGCACCTGGGCGGGGCGGGTCTGGCTGACGTCCAGGAAGCCGGTGCCGATGCCAATCAGCACTGCAAGCACCACCACTATCAATATTAACAATATCGCTCGCATCCGTTTTCCCGCTTCTATGTCGACTTCGCGACAATCTTGAACGCAGCAACTGCTCGCGAGGTTGCGGGTAAAGTTGACGTATGCGACCTCAAAGGCTAACGGAGCCGCGCATTTTAGGGGGCCACTGACGGCCCTGCAAACTCAGGATTATAAATATGTCGCGCGTATGCGAGCTGACCGGCAAGGGCCGGCAGGTGGGCAACAATGTTTCCCACGCCAATAACAAGACCAAGCGCACGTTCCTGCCCAACCTGCAGAACGTCACCCTGATCTCCGACTCGCTGGAGCGCAACGTCAAACTGCGCGTGTCGATGAACGCGCTTCGCTCGGTCGAGCACGTCGGCGGCCTGGACAATTGGCTGGCCAAAACCGGCGAGGACAAATTGTCGCTGAAGGCTCGCAAGCTGAAGCGCGAGCTGGCCAAGAAACAACAGGCGCAAGCCGCCTAGCGCGGCTTCGGCAGCGCCGCTGCCGGAACCTCGACGATGAGCAGCACCGTCCGCAGCCGCGGGTGGAAATTGTCGTCGGTCATCATCCACAAACGATAGTCGCCGCCGGCGATCGGCTCGGCGGCAATCGCCTCGACATTATCGCGCCAGCCGACCGGGAGCCGCTTGCGCCAGACTGTTCGGAAGGTTTCGCCCTCAAACCGGACCAGCGCTAGCACATTGCGGAACCCCGACCTGGTCACGCTGCGCTCGATGACAAAGATCGAACGGTCGTCGATCTGAACCGCGTCGGATACCGGGCTTTGCCCGTCGAGACGGGCCTGGCGCCATGCCTCGCCGCTCCATCGGATCACCGATTCCCCGGATTCGGGGAAGGCGAGGAGCCCTTTCGCGCTGCCCGTGAGACCTTCGATACCGATGTTCAGGCTCAGCGACCCCGCTGGTACGGCAACCCGCCTCAACGCGCGCTGAAATGCTGAGTCGAACAGCCACAGCTGGTCACGGTTCTCGAAAGCAATCCACCAGCCGCGGCCCTCCGGGTCCCGGAAGATCGCTTCCGAATCGCGGTTCTCCTTGAAGCGCTCCGAGCCCGGCCCCGCCGGCAGGTCCGCGACCTGCACCTCGGTCCGCGCTCGGAATCCTCTCGGGAAGCGAAGGACAAAACCGGCGTCCGAAATTGCGACAACCTCATCGGCTTCCAAGCCGAGCCCGGAGATCCCGCCAACCCGCGGCTCCGTCGAGGTCAATTGCCAGGCGCCAACCAGCGTCAGCGGCGCGAAATCTGCTGCCGGCAATTCTATGCTTTCGAACGCGACTGCAGCGAGCGCCGGAGGCCTGGCTTTGCGGTCCGGCAACAGTCCTATCACCGCATCGGCGGCGACGACGATGACGAACAATGCAAGGCTGGCCAAGGCCGCCGCGAACCTGAACTTCTGCTGCACTTACGGTTCAGCTCTGGTTGCCCGCGCCACGAGCATAAGCTTTTGATGTGGCGGGGTTTCCCCCTTTTTCCCCGTCGCTGAAACGGCCTTGAGCCGATTGATTCCCTCGTGTCGCGTAACGAGGGGGGCCCAGTGCGGGAGACCGTGCTGGGCCCATTTTTTTGGGGCCACCATCATCGGCTCTCGAACAGGTTCGCCAGCTGTTCGATCATCGCCCCGCCAAGCTGCTCGGCATCCATGATCGTCACCGCCCGGCGGTAGTAACGGGTGACGTCGTGGCCGATCCCGATCGCCGCCAGCTCGACCGGCGAGCGCTCCTCAATCCAGCCGATCACTTGCCGCAGGTGCCGCTCGAGATAGGTGCCGCCGTTGGCCGAAGCAGTGGAATCATCGACCGGCGCGCCGTCGGAAATAACCATCAGGATGCGACGCTCCTCGGGTCGGGCGATCAGCCGGTTGTGCGCCCACAGCAACGCCTCGCCGTCGATATTCTCCTTCAGCAGCCCCTCGCGCATCATCAACCCAAGGTTGCGCCGGGCGTGTCGATAAGGCTGGTCGGCACGCTTGTAGACGACGTGGCGGAGGTCGTTGAGCCGCCCCGGGTCGCCCGGCCGGCCGGCGGCCAGCCACGCCTCACGGCTCTGGCCGCCCTTCCACGCCCGGGTGGTGAAACCGAGGATCTCGCTGGCCACGCCGCAGCGCTCCAGAGTGCGGGCGAGGATGTCGGCGCAAATCCCGGCAATCGCGATCGGGCGGCCGCGCATCGAGCCCGAATTGTCGATCAGCAGCGAGACGATGGTGTCGCGAAATTCGGTCTCTCGCTCGATCTTGTAGCTGAGCGACTGCGCCGGATTGACGACGATCCGCGCCAGCCGCGCGGCATCCAGCAGCCCTTCTTCCTGGTCGAAGTCCCAGCTTCGCGCCTGCTGCGCCATCAGCCGGCGCTGCAGCCGGTTGGCGAGGCGGGTGACGACGCTATGCGAGCTCGCCATCTGCTGGTCGAGGTAAGCGCGCAACCGGTTAAGCTCCGGCTCGTCGCACAGGTCCTTGGCCTCGACCACTTCGTCGAAGCGGGTGGTGAAGGGCTTGTAGTCGGTTGGCGGCGCCATTTCCCAGTTGCGTCGGTTGTTGCCCGGGGTGCCGCTGTCGGTGTTGTCGTCACCATCGGCGAGCTGGTCGTCGCCGGGCTCGAAATCCTCGGAGCTGTCCTGGTCGTCGCTCCCGTCCGATTCCTCGGCGCGAAGCTCCGAGTCCCCGCCTTCAGGCGATCCCTCGCCCTCGTCATCCTTGTCGGAATCGTCGCCGCCCTCGTCGGCCTCGTCGTCGCCCGGCTCTTCAGGCTCTTCGGGGCTCTCCTCGGCGGCCGAGGCAAGATCGAGGTCCTCGAGCAGCCGCCGCGACACCCTGGCGAACGCCAACTGGTCGTCGAGCGTCAGCGCCAGCGCGTCAAGCTCGGCACCCGCTTTCTCCTCGATCCACGAAGCAACCAGCTTCAGCCCTGACCGCGCCGCCTTGGGGGGCGTCTCACCCGTCAAGCGCTCGCGGGCGATCAGCCCGAGCGCGGTCGCCAGCGGCACCTCCTCGGCGCTTCGGGCGCGAAGGATGGCATCGCCGCGCACTCGCGCCTGGGCGAGCTCGGAAAGGTTGGCGCGAGTTCCGGCCATCGAGCGCGAGCCCAATGCCTCGACCCGCGCCGTCTCGAGCGCGTCGAACACGGCGCGCGCTTCCGGGTCGCCGGGCGCATGAGCGGAATGGACGAGCTGGTCGTGATGGCGAATCCGAAGCGCCGCGGAATCGGCGGCGCCGCGCGCCTCGGCCACCAGCCGCGGCTCCAGCGAAGGGCCTGGTGAAGGCACCCGCGCCGCCTTGCCGCCAGGCGCCGCGGTATCGGAGGCGAATATGATCTCCACCTCGGGATCGCGCGCGATCGCCCGAGCCGCGCCGGCTAGAGCACGGCGGAACAGGTCGACGCGCTCGGACACTAGCCCGCCTTCCCGACCACGCTTTCCGGAAGGTCGGAGCCGAACACGCGCTGGTAATATTCGGCGATCACCGCGCGCTCGGCCTCGTCGCACTTGTTGAGGAACGAGACTCGGAAGGCGAAGCCGATGTCGCCGAAGATCAGCGCGTTCTGCGCCCAGCTGATCACCGTGCGCGGGCTCATCACGGTCGAAATGTCGCCGTTGATGAAGCCCTGGCGGCTCAAGTCGGCGACCTTGACCATCCGGTCGACCGCCTGCTTGCCGTCGAGATTGTCATATTCGCCCGACTTGGCGAGCACGATCTGCGATTCGACCGCGGCCGGCAAGTAATTCAAGGTGCTGACGATGTTCCAGCGGTCCATCTGCCCCTGATTGATCGCCTGGGTGCCGTGATAGAGGCCGGTGGTGTCGCCCAGCCCGATGGTGTTGGTGGTGGCGAACAGCCGAAACCAGGGGTTGGGGCGGATCACGCGGTTCTGGTCGAGCAGGGTCAGCTTGCCTTCCGCCTCGAGCACGCGCTGGATGACGAACATCACGTCCGGCCGGCCGGCGTCATATTCGTCGAACACCAGCGCTACCGGATGCTGCAGCGCCCACGGCAGCAGGCCTTCGCGGAACTCCGTGACCTGCTGGCCTTCGCGAAGGACGATCGCGTCGCGGCCGACGAGGTCGATTCGGCTGATGTGCGCGTCGAGGTTGATTCGGATCATCGGCCATTTCAGCCGGGCAGCGACCTGCTCGATGTGAGTCGACTTGCCGGTGCCGTGATAGCCCTGGATCATCACCCGGCGGTTGCGGGCGAAACCGGCGCAGATCGCCAGCGTCGTGTCGGGGTCGAAGACGTAGGCGGGGTCGAGGTCGGGGACCCGCTCGTCGGCCTCGCTGAAGGCGGGAACCTCCATGTCGCTGTCGACTCCGAACAGCTCGCGCACCTTGGCGATCTTGTCCGGCGCCGCCATCGTCGGCGCAGCGCGGCTTTCCGGGTCGACGTTTGAAATGTCGTTCATGGGTTCAGCCTTAGGGGAGCAGGCGGCGCGCCTCAATAAGCTGCGGCGGCCTTGGGCGGCAGCTCGAACAGGTCGACGAAACGTTTTGCGACGCGCGCGTCTCCGTCGATTCGCATGTTGGCCAGCGGCAAGCCCCCGTAAACGACCGCGGCGAGCGTCGTCGGCTCGCCGGTGAAGACAACGTCGCAGCCTTCGACGTCGCCCCGAGCGACCGTGAGTTCGCCTTTCGCGATGACCAGCACATAGGTCATGTCGGCGAAGACGAAGCCGATCCGGGCGACCAGATCGCGCGCTCGCCCGGGATCGAACATGGTGCGGAACGACAGCAGGATCGACACGCCGCTGATCGGAAGCGTCGGATCGTGCTTGGGGCTCCGCGCCGCCCAGCGCCCAAGCGACTGGACGATCGGCTCGGCCTCCAGGCCCCAGGCAGTCGCTTCGTAAACTTGCACCGACGCCGGCGGCGGGAGCCGCACGCGGCGCACCAGGCCCCGCTCCTCAAGCTCGGTAAGACGCTGTTTGAGCACGTTGGCGCTGATTCCCGGGAGGTCCGCCTTGAGCTCGGAGAATCGGCGCGGGCCGAGCATCAGCTCGCGCAACACCAGCAACGCCCAGCGCTCGCCGATAAGCTCGAGCGCGTGGGCGGTCCCGCAAGCGTCGTCATATCCACGTCTCGGCTCACTCTGTGGCTTGGTTATCTTTTCTGACTCCACGGTTGCAATATATAACTGAATGGATAGAATGCAAGCGAATCGAGTCGCAACAGGGAGAATCGACATGACCTATTTCGAAGGTTTTCTGGCCGCGGTGCCGACCGCCAACCGCGAGGCGTATCGCAAGCATGCCGCCGACGCCGCCGTCATGTTTCACGATTTCGGAGTTACCCGGCACGTCGAGGCCTGGGGCGACGACCTTCCCGAGGGCAAGGTCACCGACTTTCGCAAAGCAGTGCAGGCGCGCGACGACGAGGAAGTCGTTTTCTCCTGGTTCGAATATCCCGACCGAGCCACTCGCGACGCAGTTCATGAAAAGATGATGAGCGACGAGCGAATGAAGGAAATGGGTGCGAGCATGCCGTTCGACGGCAAGCGCATGATCTTCGGCGGATTCGAAGCGATCGTCGAAGAGGGTAGCTCAGGCGGCGGCTACATGGACGGCTTCGTCGTGCCGGTACCGGACGGAAAGCTCGACGCCTATCGCGAGCTTGCGCAAAAGATGGCCGGTGTTTTTCGCGAGCATGGCGCGCTGCGCGATGTCGAGGCGATCGACGACGACGTCCCCAAAGGCGAGGTGACCGACTTCTACCGCGCCGTGAAGGCGGAGGAAGGCGAGCGGGTCGTCTTCTCTTTCCTTGAATGGCCCGACAAGGATACCCGCGATCAGGCCTGGAAGAAGCTGATGGACGACGAAACGATGAAGCCCGACGGCGAGATGCCATTCGTCGGGCAGCGCATGTTCTGGGGCGGCTTCGCGCCGATCCTGGACAGCGTCGTCGGCGAGCGCGCCGATGCCTGACTTCCACCCGGAAGTCGCATCCGTCGTGAACATCAGCAAGTGAGGCGCCGAACATGACAAGCAAGATGACGACCTGTCTTTGGTTCGACAAAGGCGAGGCCCGCAAGGCGGCCGAATTCTACGCATCCATGTTTCCCGACAGCCGCGTTGGCCCCGTCCACGGTGCCGCATCCGATTTCCCCGGAGGCACCGAAGGTGAGGAGCTAACCGTCGAGTTCACTGTCCTCGGCCGCCCGTTCGTGGGCCTGAACGGCGGGCCCAACTTCAAGCCGAATGAAGCCGTCAGCTTCATGGTCCTGACTGACGACCAGGAGGAGACGGATCGCTATTGGGATGCGATCACGAGGAACGGCGGCGAAGAAAGCGCTTGCGGCTGGTGTAAGGATCGCTGGGGCTTTTCGTGGCAGATCACGCCGCGCGCGCTGCTCGATGCGACGACCAGTCCCGATAAGGCCGCGGCAAAACGGGCGTTTGAAGCGATGATGACGATGGGCAAGATCGACATCGCGACGATCGAGGCGGCGGTGGCTGGGGCGCCTGCCGATGCGTAAGATCCGCGGAAGCGTCTTCGTTTCACTCGATGGTGTGATGCAGGCGCCCGGCGGTCCGACTGAAGACCCGAGCGGCGGCTTCGCGCATGGCGGCTGGCTGCCGCAATTCTTCGATGAGGACGTCGGCGGTGCGATCGACGCTTTCTTCGGCGGCGACTACGACCTGCTGCTCGGCCGGCGAACTTATGAGATTTTCGCCGCTTATTGGCCTTATGTCGGTGGAGAGGCGACCGGGATCGGAGAGATCTTCGATCTCGTCGGGAAGGATGAGGGCGAAGCCGCCGCGATGGAAATGGGCCGGGCCTTCACGCGCGCGAACAAATATGTGCTGACGCGCGGGGCGCCCGACTTGGGGTGGTCCAACAGCCACCGGCTCGGCAGCCTCGAAGAGCTTCGGGCGGTTAGGGAGGGCGACGGCCCCGACCTGCTGATCCAGGGCAGCAGTACGATCTATCCCGCACTGATCGCCGAGGGGCTACTCGACCGGCTGACGTTGATGACATTCCCTGTGGTGCTTGGCGCGGGCAAGCGTATCTTCGGCGATGGAACACCTGCCGAGGCGCTCCGGCTGGTCGAGCAAAAGGTGACCCGATCGGGCGCGGTTATCGCGACCTACGAACCCGCCGGCGGGATCGAGCATGGCTGGGCCGGGCCGCAATCGAACAGCGAACGGGAGCAGGCCAGGCAGCGCGCGATGGCGGAGGGCAATTGGTGAAGCTCCAGCTCTTCGCGCACCCGTTCTCGTCCTACTGCCAGAAGGTGCTGATCGCGCTTTACGCCGATGGCACCGAGTTCGAGTACCGGCTACTCGAGCAGGAGCATCCGGAGAATATGGAAGAGCTTCGGCGGCACTGGCCGTTCGGCAAGTTCCCGATGCTCCTCGACGATGGCGAACCGATCATCGAGACGTCGCTGATCATCGAGCATCTCCAGGCACGGCACCCAGGTCCGAACACATGGATCCCCGAAGGTGAGGACGGCCGGCGCGTACGCTTCCTCGACCGCTTCTTCGACCTGTACGTGATGGACAACATGTCGGCGCCGGTGTTCGACGCCTTGCGCCCGCCCGAGTCGCGCGATCCCTATGGCGTGGCCGCCGCGCGAGCCAAGCTGCTCATCGCCTACGACTGGCTGGAATCCAACCTCGGCGACGGTCAATGGGCGGTGGGCGACACCTTCACCATGGCCGATTGCGCTGCGGCGCCAGCTTTATTCTATTCCGACTGGGTGGAGGAAATCGGGACCTCCCGCCCCAGATTGGGTGCCTACCGGGCACGGCTGCTAACGCATCCGTCGGTTGCCCGCTGCGTCGAGGAAGCGCGGCCGTATCGCTCATATTTCCCGCTTGGAGCGCCCGATCGCGATTGAGCGGCGCAAGTGATCAACCGAACGCCCGCGACGTCCTGAGCAGCTGCCATGCGTCGATGACTGCGCGCAGCTTGCTCTCCTGCGAGCGGTCGCCGCCGTTGCGGTCGGGGTGGTAGCGCCGCACCAGCTGCGAATAGCGCTGCCGGACCGAATGCAGGTCCGCGTCCTCGCCCAAGCCGAGGGCGCCAAGCGCGCGCCGCTCTTCGGGGTTGAAGCGCGGCGGCGGGCCGCGCTCGGCGTGGCGGAAGCGCGCGGCGATGGCGTCGAGCGGGTCGGAAAAGTCGCTCCACGCCGGCGCCGGGTCCGCGCCGCTATGGGCAAAGCGGCGGCTCGGCCTCTCCCAGCCGGCCAATGGCCCTTGCGCTTGCGTGATCTCCTCGGGGCTCATCCCGTGGAAATAGTTGTACTTCATATTATGCTCGCGGACGTGGTCCAGGCACAGCAATTGCCACGCGCCGGGGCCGTCGAAATCGGACGGCTGCACCGACGCCTTATACTCGCCGACATGGCCGCAGCCCGGGACCGCACAACGTGCCGTCGCGCCTTCGATCCGGCCATGAAATCGTGCGTTCCTTGACGCCACTTGCTTCCTCGCTCGTTCAACCGCTTTATATAGAGCGTATGGACGCATCTGACATCGGGCCGGTTGCGCGCGAGATGCATCGCCGCCTGCAATCCTTGAAGCCCAGTGCGATCGAGCTCACCGACGACAGTGAAAAGCATCGCGGGCACGGAGGCCACAACCCAGCCGGCGAAAGCCATTTCAGCCTAGCGATCGAAAGCACGGCCTTTGCCGGCAAGTCGCGCATCGAGCGGCAGCGGCTAGTGCACAAAGCGCTAGGAGACTTGCTCGACGAGCGGGTCCACGCATTATCGATCAAGGCGACCGCGCCGGGGGGATAAGGGGACCAAGATGCGCCGACTGAAGCTGATCACGACCGGATTAGCCCTGCTCGCGGCCGCGTGCTCAAGCAATCGTGGTGGCGAGTCGCAGGAAGCTAGCTACGATGTGGCCGAGGCACCCGACGTCTCGCCAACCGCCGCTCCCGGAGTCGCGTTCCGCTATTCCTATCTATTCGAACTGCAGGACGAAGCGATTGCAGTCGTGCAGGAGGCCCACGCTTCCCGCTGCGAATCCCTCGGCATCAACCGATGTCGCATCACCGGGCTGCAATACAGCGTCAGCCAGAACAATGCCGTTTCCGCATCGCTCGAAGTGAAGCTTGAACCCGGGATCGCCCGTCAGTTCGGCAAGGCAGCGACCAAGGATGTCCGGGACGCCAGCGGGCGCATCCGCAAGACTGAATTCACCGGAGAAGACACCGAGCCAGTCACTACCGGCGCCACCCGCGAGCAAACGGATATCCAGGAGCGCATCACCGCCCTCGAGCAGCAGCTGGCAACGACCCGGCGCGACACCGAACGGGCGCAGCTTCAGACTCAGCTCAACGATCTTCGCGCGCAGCTGGCCAACACACGCTCGGTGATTGCCGAGGCCGGGGAACGGCTGGCAAGCACGCCGATGACGTTCAACTACTACGGCCGCGGCGGGATCAGCGGCTTCCGCGCCAATCCAATAAGCGAGGCGCTGCGCTCGTTCGTAGCCAGCATGGTGACGATGATCACCGTCGTGCTTCAATTGCTTGCCTATTTACTGCCTTGGGCGCTGCTGCTGGCATTGCTGGTTCTAATGTTCCGCTCCCGACCCGGCCGGGCGGCACGTGCCTTCTTTGCACCGCGAGGCGAAATGGAAACCACCGACGAATAGGCGGCGCAACCGGCCCGCCGCGCGAATTGAAGCGTAGAAGGAAGCAGGCAATCTTCCTTGGGGCGGCAAACCGGATTAGGTCGGGCGGATGGAATCGGCCATCCTCCAGACCCTTGCGCCAGTCACTCACGACCTCGGCGGGTTCAAGGTCCACCGCACGCTTCCGCACAAGCAGCGGACGATGGTCGGGCCGTTCATCTTCTTCGACCAAATGGGGCCTGCGCATCTGTCGTCCGGCGAGGGCATCGACGTCCGCCCGCACCCGCACATCAACCTCGCGACCGTCACCTATTTGTTCGCCGGCGCCATCGACCACCGCGACAGCCTCGGCACCCGCCAGCGGATCGAGGCCGGGGCCGTCAACCTGATGACCGCGGGCCGCGGCATTACCCATTCGGAGCGCTCGCCCGGCGAGGAGCGGGCGGCCGGCCCGCAGCTTTCGGGTATCCAGACCTGGCTGGCGATGCCGCGCGACAAGGAGGAGATGGCACCGGCGTTCGAGCATGTCGCCGCCGGCGAGCTGCCGATCGTCGATGCCGACGGAGTCGAGGTGCGGCTGATCATGGGGGAGGCTTATGGCGCCCGATCGCCGGTCACGTGCCATTCGCCGACGGTCTACGCGGCGCTGACGATGGCTCCGGGCTCATCGATCGAGGTCGAGAGCGAAGCCGACGAGCGCGCCGTCTATCTGCTCGACGGCGACGCCGTGCTCGACGGCACGGCGCTGCAGCCCACCCATCTGGTCCTGCTCCAGCCCGGCCACCGGCCGCGGCTGCGTTCGGAGCGCGGCGCCCGGCTGATGATCTGCGGCGGCGCGCCGATGGATAGCGAGCGCCACGTCTGGTGGAACTTCGTTTCCTCGAGCCAGGAGCGGATCGACGAGGCCAAGCGCGCCTGGAAAGCCGGCGAGTTCGCGCTTCCACCCGATGACGACGCCGAGTTTATCCCGCTTCCGGAAGTGCCGCTGACCGTCAGCTATCCGTGACCGAGTTCCGCCGCGTTGCGCTGGCCACCGGCGTCACGCTCAATGTCCGGCTTTGCGGCGACGCCGGCGCTCCGGCCGTCATCATGCTCCACGGGTTTCCGGAATCGCACCGCACCTGGCGCGAGCTCGAGCCGCGGCTGAGCGGCCGCTTCCGCCAAATCATGCCCGACCAGCGCGGCTTTGCCGGGTCGGACAAGCCCGCCGGCAAAGACGCCTATAAGTCCGACAAGTCGATCGACGACGTTTCCGCGCTCGCCGACGCGCTGGGTCTGGAGCGGTTCGCTTTGGTCGGTCACGACTGGGGCGGCGCCATCGCCTGGAGCGCGGCGCTGCGCGGCGACCCGCGGCTCTCCCGCCTCGCCATCATCAATGCACCGCATCCGGTGATCTTCCAGAGAAGCCTGATCTCTGACCGCAAGCAGCGCGCCGCCTCGCAATATATCACCGCCTTCCGCGCCCCCGGCTTCGCCAAGCTGGTCGAGTGGAAAGGCTACGAGTGGTTCTTCGACAAAGTCTTTGGCGGGCATTTCGACCTCGCGCTGATCCCGGAGACCGAGAAGCAGCACTATATCGCCGAATGGTCGCAGCCCGGCGCCTTCGCGGCGATGCTCAACTGGTACCGCGCCTCGCCGGTGAAAGTGCCGCTGCCGGGGATCACGGTGCCGCTTCCCGACTGGTTGCTCAACCCGTTCCCGAAGGTTGCGGTGCCGACGCTGGTCATCTGGGGAATGCGCGACCGGGCGCTGCTGCCGGTGCAGCTCGAAGGACTGGACCGGCTGGTCGAGCAGCTTGCGGTGGTGCGTATTCCCGACGCCGGGCACTTCGCCCCATGGGAGGCGCCCGACGCCGTTGCCGCCGCGCTTGCCCCCTTCCTTGCAGAGGAGGGCGTAGCTACAGCCCAGTCGCAATGACCACTGCCGCCCGATCCCGTTCCCGCTCCGCTGCGCGCCTCGCTTCCGTGCAGGCGCTTTACCAGCAGGAGATGGAAGGGATTCCGTTGCCGCGGCTGCTCAAGGAATTCCACGACCACCGACTTGGAGCGACGATCGAGGAGGCGGAATATGTCGAAGCCGAGCGCGATTTCTTCGACGATATCGTCAGCGGGGTCGAAGCGCGACGCGCCGACATCGACCAGGCGATCGCGGCCAAGCTCGCCAGCGGCTGGACCCTCGAGCGGCTCGACCGGCCGATGCGCGCCATTCTTCGCGCCGGCGCCTATGAGCTGATCGCTCGGCCAGACGTTCCGGTCGGTTCGGTCATTTCCGAATATGTCGACGTCGCCCACGCATTTTACGACAAGCGCGAAAGCGGCTTCGTCAACGGCCTGCTCGACGCCATTGCCAAGGAGGTGCGGTCCTGACCGTCATTGCGAGAAGCGCAGCGACGCGGCAATCCAGCTGTCGAGAAATAAACTGGATTGCTTCGCTTCACTCGCAATGACGACCGAGACCCAGATCATCCAGCGGCTGCGACGGATCGCCACGCACCCGGCGGCACGCAACCTTCAAGACGATGCCGCGCTGCTCGACGGCTTCGTGATCACTCACGACAGTATCGCCGAGGGGGTTCACTTCTTCCCGCAGGATCCGCCGACCAGCGTCGGCTGGAAGCTGGTCGCGGTCAATCTGTCCGACCTCGCCGCCAAGGGGGCACGGCCCGTTGCGGCGCTGTTGTCACTGACCTTGTCCGGGGACGACGAATGGGACCTCGCCTTCATCGAAGGGGTTAAGGCGGCGAGCGAAAGCTACGGAATCGCGCTGATTGGCGGCGATACCATCACGCTGCCGGCTGGCGCGCCAAGGGTGCTCGGCCTAACGGCGATCGGCCGCGCCGGCGCGAATACCCCAGCACGCTCGGGCGGGCAGCCGGGGGACAGGCTATGGGTCGCCGGGACGCTCGGCGATTCTGCTGCCGGCCTTGCGCTGCTGACCGACGACGCGGAAGCGGTTGGCGTGCTGGTCGATGTCTACCGCCGGCCGGTCCCGCTGCTCGAGATGGGGCAGGCGCTGGCGCCCCAGGCAAGCGCGATGATGGACGTGTCTGACGGACTGCTGCTCGACTTGCAGCGGCTGTGCGCCGCAAGCGGCTGCGGCGCCGAGGTGGAGCTCGATTCGCTGCCGCTGTCGCGCGCGTTCATCGCCGAGCGCGGGAACGACCGCGCGGCGCGCCTGTTCGCAGCTACCGGCGGCGACGATTATGCGCTGCTTGCCGCATTTCCACCTGAGATCGATCCGGCGGTAACCCTTTCTTTACCCAAGAAGCCGACGCTCGCCTGCATTGGGAAGCTGGTTGCCGGGAGCTCTGTCATGCTCACCCACGGCGGCGAAGCGATCCCGCTGCCGGAGCGGCTTGGCTATGAACATCGCACTGAGCCTCCGCCAATGGGCGATCGCGGGTAGCGGTTTGGCCTGCGGAATGACCGCGGCGCTGCTTCTCCACTAAAGCGCACTTATCCCGCCGCGCGGTTGCCAGCCGCGCGTTCCGACCATAAAGGGCGCCATCCGCCGGCTGCCTTGCGCAGGCCGGCCTTTGTCATTTTGCCGCCCAACGGGGAAACACATGGACCTCATACTGATCGCCATCGCCTGTGGCGTCATCGCCGTTTTCTACGGCGTCATCACCAGCCGCCAGGTGCTCGCCGCGTCGCCGGGCAATCAGCGCATGGTCGACATTGCCGGCGCCATCCAGGAAGGCGCGCAGGCCTATCTCGGCCGGCAATATACCGCGATCGCCATCGTCGGCGCCGGGGTCGCCGTCCTGGTCGGATTGTTCCTTGGCCTGACGCCCGCTGTTGCCTTCAGCGTCGGAGCGCTGCTTTCGGGCGCCGCGGGCTATATCGGAATGAACATCTCGGTCCGCGCCAACGTCCGCACGGCGGAGGCGGCGCGCACCTCGCTGCAGGGCGGCCTGACCACCGCGTTTCGAGCCGGCGCGATTACCGGAATGCTCGTCGCCGGCCTCGCGCTGCTGGCGATCTCGATCGTCTTCTACGTGCTCGTCGATGTGATGGGCGCCGAGCCTGAAAGCCGCGAAGTCATCGACGCGCTCGTCGCGCTTGCGTTCGGCGCCTCGCTGATCTCGATCTTCGCCCGTCTCGGCGGCGGCATCTTCACCAAGGCCGCCGACGTCGGCGCCGACCTCGTCGGCAAGGTCGAGGCCGGGATCCCCGAGGACGATCCGCGCAACCCGGCGGTGATCGCCGATAACGTCGGCGACAATGTCGGCGATTGCGCCGGAATGGCCGCCGATCTGTTCGAAACCTACGTCGTCACCGTCGGTGCGACGATGGTTCTGACCGCGCTTCTGATCGGAACCGGCGCCGCGGACATCACCGCTCTCATGGCGCTCCCGCTGCTCGTCGGCGGCGTGTGCATCATCACCTCGATCATCGGCACCTACATGGTCCGCCTCGGCAAGAGCCAGTCGATCATGGGCGCGCTCTACAAGGGCTTTTGGACCACCGCCGGCCTGTCGGTGCCGGCGCTATGGTTCGCGACCTGGCTGGCGCTGGGCGACCTCAACGCGGTGATCGGCGGCCAGGAAGCGGCGGGCGTTGACGTCACCGGCGCGGTTGCCGAACAGACCGGCGGCTTCACCGGCTGGGACCTGTTTTTCTGCATGATGATCGGCCTCGCCGTCACCGGCCTGCTGGTGTGGATCACCGAATATTACACCGGGACCAACTACCGGCCGGTGCGCTCCATCGCCAAGGCGTCGGAAACCGGCCACGGCACCAACGTCATCCAAGGCCTGGCGATCAGCCTTGAATCGACGGCAATGCCGACCATCGTCATCTGCGTCGCGATCATCTCGTCTTACCTGCTCGCAGGGCTGATCGGAATCGCCTTCGCCGCCACCGCGATGCTGGCGCTGGCCGGGATGGTCGTTGCACTCGACGCTTATGGCCCGGTCACCGACAACGCCGGCGGGATCGCCGAGATGGCCGGCATGGAGGATGAGGTCCGCCACCGCACCGACGCGCTCGACGCGGTCGGCAACACCACCAAGGCGGTGACCAAGGGCTATGCGATCGGCTCGGCCGCGCTTGCCGCGCTGGTGCTGTTCGGTGCCTACACGACCGACCTTCAGGAGTTCGCCACCGAGCTTAAGATCGGCGCGGGCGGCGTCGATTTCTCGTTGTCCAACCCGTACGTCGTGGTCGGGCTGCTGCTCGGGGCGCTGCTGCCGTACCTGTTCGGCGCAATGGGCATGACCGCCGTCGGCCGCGCCGCCGGAAACGTGGTGCTCGACGTTCGCGAGCAGTTCCGTTCCAACCCCGGCATCATGGACGGCACCAGCCGCCCCAATTACGCCCGCACCGTCGACCTCGTCACCAAGGCGGCGATCCGCGAGATGATCGTGCCGTCGCTGCTGCCGGTGCTTGCGCCGATCGTGGTCTATTTCGCGATCTCGGCAGTCGCCGGGCGCGAGCAGGGCTTTGCGGCCCTGGGTGCCCTGCTCCTTGGCGTGATCGTCTCCGGACTGTTCGTCGCCATCTCGATGACTTCGGGCGGCGGCGCCTGGGATAATGCCAAGAAGTACATCGAGGACGGCAATTACGGCGGCAAGGGATCGGAAGCGCACAAGGCGGCGGTTACCGGCGACACCGTCGGCGATCCCTACAAGGACACCGCCGGCCCGGCCGTGAACCCGATGATCAAGATCACCAACATCGTCGCCTTGCTGCTGCTTGCAGCACTTGCCGGCAGCGGCGCTTAAGCAGACCCCGACCGGATTGGAGCGGCCTCGCCCGGGCATTGCTGCGGCGGCTGCTGCTTCCATTCTAACGGCCCTGCCGCTAAGGGACCGCGACTTTTAACCAGCAAACAACGAGGTTTTCGTTTGGCCAAGGAAGAACTTCTCGAAATGCGCGGCAAGGTACTGGAGTTGCTGCCCAACGCCATGTTCCGCGTCGAGCTCGAGAATGGCCACGAAATCCTCGGCCACACCGCCGGCAAGATGCGCAAGAATCGCATCCGGGTGCTGACCGGCGACGAAGTGCTGGTCGAAATGACCCCGTACGACCTGACCAAGGGTCGAATCACCTACCGCTTCATGCCCGGGCGCGGGGGCCCGCCGCCCCGCACCTGATGCTGATACTCGCCTCCGCCAGTCCGCGCCGGCTCGAGCTGCTGGCGCGCATCGGCGTGGTGCCTGACGCAGTCATTCCCGCCGAAATCGACGAAAGCGTTCGCAAGGGCGAGCTCCCGCGCGACCATGCGCTGCGGCTGGCGGTTGAAAAGGCCGAGGCCGTGGCTGCCACGCGCGCCGACGCACTAGTGCTCGCCGCCGACACCGTGGTCGCAGTCGGCCGCCGGATCCTGCCCAAGGTCGAGGACGAAGCGACCCTGCGCGCCTGCATGAA
>JACCSV010000048.1 GCA_013812805.1 Sphingomonas sp.
CCGCGAGCGCTGGCGCTTCCCTCGCGCGGCCACCCTGCTAAACCGCTCGGCTTCATGGCCGAACCACAGCCCCATCTCTATCTCGTCGACGGATCGAGCTACATCTTCCGCGCCTATCACCGGCTACCGCCGCTGACCAACCGGCATGGGCAGCCGGCGGGCGCGGTCTATGGCTATACGACGATGCTGTGGAAGCTCGCCGATGGCCTCAACAAGGCCGACGGGCCGACCCACATGGCGGTCATCCTCGACAAGTCGGAGCATACGTTCCGCAACGAGATGTACGACCAATACAAGGCGCACCGGCCGCCGCCGCCCGAGGACCTCGTCCCGCAATTCCCGCTAATCCGAGACGCTACCCGCGCTTTCTCGATCCCGTGCATCGAGGAAGACGGACTGGAGGCGGACGACATCATCGCCTGCTATGTGAAGGCAGCGCTGGCAAAGGGGTGGAAGACGACCGTCGTCAGCTCCGACAAAGATCTGATGCAGCTGATCGAGCCGGGGGTGGACCTGCTCGACACGATGAACGACCGCCGCATCGACCGCGACTATGTGATCGAGAAGTTCGGGGTCGGCCCGGAGCTGCTCGGCGACGTCCTGGCGCTGATGGGCGACAAGGTCGACAACATCCCGGGCGTACCAGGCATCGGCCCCAAGACCGCGTCTCAGCTGATCATCGAATATGGGTCGCTAGAGGCGGTACTCGCCAATGCCGACAAGATCGCCAAGCCCAAGCTCAAGCAGTCGCTGATCGACCATGCCGAGGCGGCGCGGCTGTCGCGGCGGCTGGTCGAGCTGGTTTGCAACGCGCCGTTGCCTGAGCCGCTCGACGAGCTAACGATCAAGGGAATCCCCGCCGATCCGCTTCGCGCCTTCTTGGAGGAGCAGGGGTTCAAGGCGCTGCTCACCCGACTCAACGGCGGGCCGGCCGCAGCGGGGCGGAGCAGTAGCGGCGGCGGGTTCAACATGGTCGCCGCGCAAATCGACCCGGCACGGGGCAAGCCCGCAGCGCCCGAAAAGATCGAGGTCGACCGCTCGCTGTACCAGACGGTGACCGACGAAGCGGCGCTCGACTGCTGGATCGCCGATGCGAGCGCGCAGGGTCACGTTGCAATCGACACCGAGACCGACTGCATCGACTGCGTCGTCGCCAAGCTGGTCGGGATCAGCCTTGCAACCCAGCCCAACCGCGCCTGCTACATCCCGGTCGGGCACGTCAGCGCCGACCTCTATTCCGACGCGCCGATGCAGATGCCGATGGCTGTGGTGATGGAGAAATTGAAGCCGCTGCTAGAGGACCCGGCGGTGCTAAAGATCGGCCACAACCTCAAGTATGACTGGGTGATGTTCGACAAGGCGGGGATCGAGGTCGCGCCGTTCGACGACACCATGCTTCTGAGCTTCGACCTCGACGCCGGTCGCAACGGCCACGGGCTCGACGAGCTTGCCAAGCTCAATTTCGAGCATGAATGCATCGCCTTCAAGACCGTGTGTGGAAGCGGTGCCAAGCAAATCACTTTCGACAAGGTGCCCCTGAAAGAGGCCACCGAATATGCGGCCGAGGATGCCGACATCACGCTTCGCGCCTGGCTTCGGCTGAAGCCACGGCTCGCGCCTGAAAACATCGCCCGCGTGTATGAGCGAGTGGATCGGCCGCTGGTCCCGGTCGTCAGCCGGATGGAACGGCGCGGGGTGAAAGTGGATCGCGACTATCTGGCGCGGCTGAGCCATGAATTCGCACAGGAGATCGCCAAGCTCGAAACGCGCATCTACGAATCGGCGTGCGGCCCCTTCACCATCGGCTCCCCGCAGCAGCTGGGCGAAGTGCTCTACGGCCGGCTTGGCCTCAAGGGCGGGCGCAAGGGCAAGAGCGGGTCCTACTCGACCGACGTCAACGAGCTCGAGCGGCTGGCTGGCGAGGGCATCGAGTGCGCTCGGCTGGTGCTCGACTGGCGTCAATTGTCGAAGCTCAAGTCGACCTACACCGACGCGCTGCAGGCGCAGATCAACCCGGAGACGGGGCGGGTCCACACTAGCTTCAGCCTTGCAGGAGCGCAGACCGGGCGGCTGGCGTCGAACGACCCCAACCTGCAGAACATCCCGATCCGAACCGAGATCGGCCGCAAGATTCGCGACGCCTTCGTCGCCGAGCCCGGCCATGTGCTGATGAGTGCCGACTACAGCCAGATCGAGCTGCGGCTGGCGGCGCACATGGCCGACGTGCCGCAGTTGAAGCAGGCGTTCCGCGACAAGGCCGACATCCACAATATGACCGCGCAGGAGCTGTTCGGCTCGGCGGACCGCGACAGCCGCAACAAGGCAAAGACAGTCAATTTCGCGATCCTCTACGGGATCTCCGCCTGGGGCCTGGCCGGCCGGCTTGGCATTCCCAAGGAGGAAGGCAAAGCGATCATCGACCGCTATTTCGAGCGCTTCCCCGGCATCAGCACCTACATCTCGGAAACGCTCGCCTTCGCCCGCGAGAACGGCTTCACCCGCACCCTGTTCGGCCGCAAGACCCACTTCCCCAACATCCGCTCGCCCAACCAGAGCTTTCGCGGCGGCGCCGAGCGGGCAGCGGTCAATGCGCCGATACAGGGCACCAGCGCCGATCTCATCAAACGGGCGATGGCGCGGATGGACGGAGCTCTCGACGAGGCGGGACTCGGCGGCGTTCGGATGCTGCTGCAGGTCCACGACGAACTGGTGTTCGAGGTTCCCGAGGGGCGCGAAGAGCAGGCAGGCAAGGTCATTCGCAGCGTCATGTCGAGCGCGGCGGAACCGGCGCTCAGCCTCGACGTGCCGCTCGACGTCGACGTCGGCTGGGGCATTAACTGGGGCGCCGCGCATTGACCGGCGACAGGCGGGAAGCGGAGCCGACCGCCGATCTTGCGGCACTCGCGCGCGGCGGGCGCATCAACCTGTTCGGCTTCGCGCTCCGCCTTGCGGCGCGGCTGCCGTTCCTGTTCATCGCCGGCCGCATCTACGGCGCCGAAGCGCTCGGGCGATTTGCCTTTGCGATCCTGGTCGTCGAACTGGCCGCGCAGCTGGCGACGCTGGGTTTGAAGCGGGGCCTGGCGCAGCAGCTCGCCCACAGCGACAGGCCACACACTTGCATCGTCTGGGACGCGCTGGTCCTCGCCGGGCTGGGGTCGGCGCTGGCGATGGTGCTACTGGCGATTTTCCCGCAGGCGATGTTCCCCAACAGCGAGATCACCGGGCTGGAATGGCTGCTCCCGGTGACGGTAATCGCGCTCGCCTGGTCGGACGTGATGCTGGCCGCGCTCGCCTATCGCAACGACATTGGAGCGACGGTCAGGGCGCGGGCGATCATAGAGCCGTGGACCTTGAGCATTGCCGCTCTCGCTTGGTCGTTCATTTCGCACCGCGACGGGCTGATCATCGCCTACGTCCTGTCGATGGTCGGTGCTGTGATCGCCTCGGCCATTCCTTTCTTCAAAAGCTACGGCCTGCCCAGGGAGTGGAGCCCGGAGCCTCTGACCCTCGGACGAATGGCGCGGCGCAACCTGCCGCTCGCGGCCGCTGACGCGGTCGAATGGGGATCGCGGCGGCTCGACCTCGCCGTGCTCGGCCTGTTTTTCTCGCCGGCAATTGTCGGCATTTACTATGTCGCTCAGAACGTCGCGTCGCTGCCTTCGAAGCTGAAGACCAGCTTCGACCCGATCCTGGGGCCAGTCGTCGCCCGCAACGTCGCCCAAGGCGACAAGGCCGCGGTCGCGCGGCAGGTGCGGCAAGTCGGTTTCTGGGTGATTGCGGCGCAATTGGGGGTGGCGCTCGCGCTCGGCGTTCCCGGCGAAGCGGTGATGGGGCTGGTCGGGCCCGCTTTCGTCGCCGGCACCGGCGCGCTCGCCATCCTGCTTGCCGCCGAAGTCGTGGCGTCGATGGCGGCGGTGAGCGAGTCCGCTCTGGTCTATGTGGCGCGGCATCGAAACATGTTCCTCAGCCTGGCCATGATCATCCTCCAGGCGGTGCTTTCGGTCGCTCTGATCCTGGCGATGCGGGAAATGGACTTGTCGCAGACCTGGCAAGCGACCGGCTCGGCAATGGGTTTGCTGCTCGCGCTCGGCTTCGCCGCGATTGCCAAGTCGCTGCTGCTCGGCCGGCTGCTGGGGGACCGGGTCTCGGGCTGGCGCTGGCCGCTGATCTGGGCCGCAGGCGCCGCAGTCATCGTCGGCAGCATCGCCATCCAGCTTCCCGAATGGGCGGAGCTGCTGTTTGGTATTCCCGCGATCCTGATCGCGTTCGGACTGGTCCTGTGGACCCGCGGCTTTGGCCCCGACGACCGCGAGCTGTTCCGAATGAGCAAGGCCGACATCGACGATCTGAGCCTGCCGAGCCCGGCGGACAGCCCGCAGGCTCCGCGCTAGTCGTCAGTGCCGAAAGTGGCGCATGCCGGTGAACAGCATTGCCAGGCCGGCTTCGTCGGCAGCCGCGATCACTTCGTCGTCGCGGATCGAGCCGCCCGGCTGGATAACCGCCGTCGCCCCCGCTTCGGCCGCAGCGAGCAGCCCGTCCGCGAACGGGAAAAATGCATCGGAGGCGACCGCGGAGCCGACCGTTCGCGGCTCCGGCCAGCCGTTGGCTTGAGCGGCTTCGGCAGCGCGTAGCGCAGCGATCCGGGCGCTGTCGCGGCGGTTCATCTGGCCAGCGCCGATGCCCGCCGTGGCCCCGTCCTTGGCATAGACGATGGCATTCGACTTGACGTGCTTGGCAACCGCCCAGGCGAACAGGCAGTCGGCCTGCTCCTGTTCGCTCGGCGCGCGCCGGGTCACGCATTTGAGCTGCTCTGGGGTGACGACACCGTTGTCACGGTCCTGCACCAGCAGGCCACCGGTAATCACCGCCAGCGTCTGGCCCGGACGGGCCGGGTCGGGAAGGTCGCCGGTGAGCAGCAGCCGGAGGTTTTTCTTGCGCGCGAAGATGGCCCGGGCCTCTTCGTCTGCCTCGGGAGCGACGATCACTTCGGTGAAAATCTGCGTGATTGCTTCGGCCGTGGAGACGTCCAGCGGCCGGTTGACAGCGACAATCCCGCCAAATGCCGAGACGCTGTCGCAGGCGAGCGCTTCGCGCCAGGCGTCGAGCAGCAGCGGACGAGTAGCGACTCCGCATGGATTGGCGTGCTTGACGATCACCACGGTGGGTGCGGCTTCCCGAAACTCGGAGAGGAGCTCGAACGCCGCATTGGCGTCATTGAGGTTGTTGTAGCTTAGCGCCTTGCCCTGGACTTGCCTTGCCTGGGCGATACCGGTCGAGTGCGGACCATTGGGCACGTAGAGCGCGGCGCGCTGGTGGGGATTCTCGCCGTAGCGGAGCGGCATCTTGAGGCTGGATGCGAATGACCAGCTGGGCGGGAAGCGCTCACCCTGGTCGGCGAACGCGAACCATTGCGAGATCATCGAATCGTAGGCGGCGGTCAGCGCATAAGCCTTGGCCGCCATCCGCTTGCGAAAGTCGAATGACGTCGCGCCGTCGTTGGCCTCCAGCTCGGCGAGCAATTCATCATAGTCGGCCGGGTCGGTGAGACAGGTGACGAACGCGTGGTTTTTCGCGGCCGACCGCACCATTGAGGGTCCGCCGATGTCGATATTCTCGACAATCTCGTCGCGCTCCGCTCCGCGGGCGACCGTGGCTTCGAACGGGTAGAGGTTGACGACGACAAGATCGATCGGGGCGATTGCGTGCTCGTCCATTGCCGCCAAATGCTCGGCATTGTCGCGCACGCCCAGCAGGCCGCCGTGAACCTTCGGGTGAAGCGTCTTCACCCGCCCGTCCATCATCTCGGGAAAGCCGGTAAGGTCGCTAATGTCACGCGGTGAGGCGCCAATTTCGCGTAGCCGGGCAGCGGTACCACCGGTCGACACCAGCTCGACCCCGCGGCTCGCCAGTGCCTTGGCCAGGCGCTCCAGACCCGACTTGTCCGAAAGCGAAATCAGCGCCCGTTTTACCGGCACGAGGTCGGTCATTCCTACTCCTTACCAAACTGCTCAGCTCGAGCGGCGGAACTGCCATTGGACGTCGGCACTGCCGCTGGCGGTTTCCCCGTTGACGACCAGCTGCATCGTCCGTCGCGGGTTGCCGCCACCGTCGATCGTCAGGCTTTCCTCAATGCCGATCGCGGCATCGCGGGAGCGAAAATTCCACGGCGGAGCGCCGGGCGATCGCAAAATCGCACCCAAGCCGTCGGCTGTGACGGTTGGCTCGATCCCGGCGGCGAGGTGAAAGCGGATCGCGAACGGGACCGGAGTCTTCGAGCCGCGGCCGGTGCGCGCCGAAAGCCGGTCGGTGCCGCGAAGTTCCTTGCCGTCATTGCCAAGCACCAGGCTGCGACGATGGAGCAGGCCGAAGGACCGCACATAGCCGTCGTGGCTGGCGTCGATGCGGCTGAAGTCATTCTCCTCCGAGCGGTCGATGACGACGTCGGTGACGCCCTTGCCGATTGACCCGTCGGCGAGGATTGCGGTCGAATTGGTGTCGCCGATGGTGAGCGTGCTGTGCGCGGCGGTGGTGCGCAGCGCGTCGGCGAGCTCGCCCGAGATTGCAGTGGGCAAGTCGCCGGGACCACCGCAGTTAACGACGATACGCTGCTGCCCGTCGGCAAGCTCGAAAGCGAGGGTCGAGGCGCAGCCCGCCGGCGCCATCCTTGCAGGCGCCGGCGGAGCGGCGTCCATGACGACGATGGTGCCGAGCGCCGACAGACGATGGTAGCCCCAGCCGCGCGGCTGGCGAAGCGGGCGCGCCCGCATTCCACAGCCTTCGATCACCGCCGTCACCCGCGCCGCATCGCCGGGATTGCCACCCTGCCAGCTGGACAGCGCCCCGTCGCTCATCGTCACCCCTTCCAGCGCCGACAAAGCAGCGGCGGACGCGGCATCGAAGCCGTCGGGAAAGGCCTGCTTGCCGGCAGCATAGGCGGCGCGCAGCAGCCCGAGGCGATCGACCAGCAGCATCTGCTCATAGGGGGTGCGGCTGACCAGGCCGCCGTCCTCGAACTGTCCGGTGGCAAGCGCTCGACCAAGGCCCGCTTCGCCGCGAGCGATGCGCGCGACTCCGCCCTGGACGAGCAAGGAAGCGGTGACGACGCCGGCCCAGGCGGTGATCCGCTTGAGTCCCGGCGGGGCCCGGTCGGCAGTGGAATCGAGATGCCGGGCGCCGCGCGCCAGCGTGTTGAGCAAGGCGGAGCGATAACCGCCGTCGCGGCTCGACAAGATATACGGGGCGTAAGCGGTCCAGAACAGGATCCGTTCGCCCCACAGCTCCGGCCGCCAGGCATCGTCGATTCGGGTGCCGTGGGCGATCAGCCAGCGGCCGGCGGCCGCTTCGGCGACTCGTGCGCCTTTTTCCCGAGAGGCTGCAGCGGCGAGGTCGCGGAGCCAGGAGAAACCCTGCAGTTGCCGGGCGAGCAGATCGGCGGTGCCGACCGCGGCGAAGTCGAGATCGGCGAGCGACAGCGAATCGTTTCCGGCAAGCAGCGTGCCGGCGAGCAAGGCGTCGCCGCGCCTGCGGTCGCCCTGGACGTGATCGCGCGGCACCGCCACCAGCCGCAACGGCTGGCGCCCTTTCGAACTCAGCCGCGACAGCAGCGAGCCGCGCGCAAGCTTGCGGACGATATCGCTGTCGGCGACCGGTGCCGCGGTCATCCTTCTCCCCGGAGCGAGCGGATGTTGCTCGCATATTGGTCCGCTCCCCCGCAGAAGGCAGCGGTGCCGGCGACGAGGACGGTGGCTCCGGCGTCGACCGCCTGGCGGGCGGTGTCGGCGTCGATGCCGCCATCGACCTCGATCTGGACGTCGAGCCCTTGCTTGGCGACGCGGTTGGCGACCGCCTCGATCTTGTTGAGCTGACCGGGGATGAACTTCTGGCCGCCGAAGCCCGGGTTGACGCTCATCACCAAAACCAGGTCGATCTCATCGAGGACATAGTCGAGCATCTTGGCGGGCGTCGCCGGGTTGAGCGACACGCCGGCCTTCTTGCCCAGCCCCCTGATGCGCTGGATCGTGCGGTGGAGGTGCGGGCCGGCTTCGGGGTGAACGGTGATGACGTCGGCGCCGGCTTCCGCGAAGGCATCAAGGAACAGGTCGACCGGCGAAATCATCAAATGGACGTCGAACGGCTTTTGCGAGTGCGCACGCAGCGCTTTCACTACGGCCGGTCCGATGGTGATGTTGGGCACAAAGTGGCCGTCCATCACGTCGATGTGGATCCAGTCGGCGCCGGCTTCGTCGATCGCCCGCACTTCCTCGCCGAGCCGGGCGAAATCGGCGGAGAGGATGGAGGGGGCGATCAGCGGCTGGGGCATGCGACCGATTAGCCGCTAAGCGCTGCCGCGGACAAGGCGCGCGGCGAAGAAGCCATCGAGGCCGCCCTGGTCGGCGAGCACGCCGGGGAGGATGCGGACGTGCCCATTCGCGGTTGACGTCACAAAGTCGGGGAGATCGCCGGGCTCGAGCTGGAAGCCGGGGTGACCCGCAAGGAAATCGGCGATGATCGCCTCGCCTTCCTCCGGTTCCAGCGAGCAGACCGAGTAGACCAGGGTCCCGCCAGGCTTGACCCATTCGGCGGCGCGGGGAAGCAGGCGCGCCTGAACCTCCGCCGATTCGCGGATGACCGCCGGGCGAGCGCGGTAGAGAACTTCCGGATGGCGCCGAAAGGTGCCAGTCGCCGAACATGGGGCGTCGAGCAGTATGGCATCGAATTCCTGCGTCGGCTTCCACTTGAGCATGTCGGCGCGGATCAGCTCGGCGCTAAGCCCCGTTCGCTCGAGGTTCTGCGCAAGCCGCTGCAGCCGCGAGTCCGAGGCATCGACGGCGACCACCCGATGGCCGGCGGCCGACAATTGCATCGCCTTGCCCCCGGGCGCCGAACAAAGGTCGAGGACGTCGGCGGCGGCACCCGGGATCAGCCGCGCGGGAAGCGAGGCGGCGAGGTCCTGGACCCACCACCCGCCTTCGCTAAAGCCGGTCAAGGCGGGCACGGCACCGCTCTCGCCGAGACGAACGTGGTTCGGCGCCAGCGACACGCCGCCATTCTCGGCTGCATAGCGTCGCGCTGCTTCGGCTGATGCGAAGGTGAGGTCGAGCGGCGGCCGCTGAGCGATTTGGCGGCGCGCGGCCTCGACGACGTCGTTGCCCCAGGCGTCGAGCCAGCGCTCTTCGACCGCAGCAGGAAGGCGCGGCGCCTCCGACGGATCGACCCAGCGGCGAAGCAAGGTGCCGAGCACGCCGTGCACCAGCCGCCGCGGGCCGCCATCGACCAGCGGCAGAGCGGTGGCGACGATTGCATGGTCGGGGGTTTGCAAGCCGATCTTCTGCGCCAGCGCCATGCGCAGCACCATCCGCGCCTTGGAATCATCGGGCAACCGCTGACGGGTCGCGCCGTCGATCAGCGCGTCGAGATCGGGCAACCGGCGCAGCACCTCGCCCGCGATCGCCACCGCCAGTCCCTGATCAGGGGCCGACAGCCCGCGCACCCTCTGCGCCGCCGCTTCCAGCGTGCGCCCGTTGCGGAGCACAGCGTCGAGCATCTGCAGCGCGGCGCGGCGCGAGGCGGTTCCGTCAGCGCTTGGCATCGGCCCCGCCAGTGCACATGTTGACGCCATGAAGCGCCCTCGGCACCTCGACCCGCCAGCGACCCTCTCCAAATCGCCGCCGCTGCCGGTGCCGGAGGTCAAGGCGGACGCCCCGCCTCCTGACGGCGAGGAACACAGGCCCGACCCGACCCGCTACGGAGACTGGGAAAAGAAGGGCATCGCCGTCGATTTCTAGATGCCTTCGGCACGCGGCGGGCGCGACAGCAGGTCTTCGAGCACGGAGGCCACCGCGGCTCCGGACAACAATTGCTCGACCGCGGCGACGATCGGCATGTCGATGCCACGTTCGCGCGCCAGCCGCGCCAGCACGGGTGCGGTGAACGCACCCTCGGCGACCGTCCGCCGGTCCTCGAGCAGCTCGGCGGCCGAGCGGCCCTGGCCGAGCCCGACCCCGAGCGAGAAGTTGCGCGAGCTGGTCGACGAGCAGGTGAGCACCAGGTCGCCGAGCCCCGACAGGCCGGCGAGCGTTTCCCGCTTCGCCCCGAACGCCTCCCCGAACCTGGTCATTTCCGCAAAGCCTCGGCCGATCATCGCCGCGCGCGCGTTCTGGCCGAGGCCGCGGCCTTCGACGACGCCGCAAGCGATCGCCAGCACGTTCTTGACCGCCCCGCCGACCTCCGCCCCGGCGACATCGTCACTGACGTAAATCCGGAAAGTTGGGCGGGCGATTCGACTTCGAAGCTCCTCCCCGAGTTGCTCGTCCGCAACGGCCAGGGTGACGGCCGTCGGTAGCCCGGCAGCGACTTCATGGGCGAAGGTTGGGCCGGAAAGCACCGCGATCGGCGCGCCGGGGCGAACTTCGCGAGCGACTTGGTGGAGCAGTTCGCCGCTGCGCTCCTCGATCCCCTTCGAGCACAGCACCATCGGCGCCTTGCTGGGCGGCGCTGCTTCCAGCACCGAGCGCATGTGCTGGGCGGGTGTCACCACCAGCCAGGTGCCGCAGTCGGCGATGTCGGCAAGGTCGCCGGTGGCGCGGATTGCTGGATCGAGCTCCCGGCCCGGCAGGAACAGCGCGTTTTCGTGGCGCTCGTTGATCGACGCGACGACCTCCGGTTCGCGCGCCCACAGCAAGGCGGGTTGCCCGTCCCGCGCCGCGACCTGGGCCAGCGCGGTGCCCCAGGCGCCGCCGCCGATGATCGCAATGCGCTGGTCGCTCACCCCTTCACTCCCGCCCCGCGCACTTTCTCGGCGCTGTCGTCGAGCGGCCA
>JACCSV010000309.1 GCA_013812805.1 Sphingomonas sp.
CTGGCGCTGATGGGCGAATATATCGGGCGGCTGTACAATGAGGCAAAGCGGCGCCCGCTGTACATCGTCAAGGAAATCGCCGGCGGCGACGACCGCCGCGGCCGGCTTGGTCAGGTCGCCGAACCGACTGCGAACAGCGACAGGCCCGACGGCAGCGGCACCCTCCCGGCAAGGTAACGCTCGGCGCTGAACACCTTCTCGAAGGCCCAGTTGATCGGTTTTGGCGGTAACGTCTCGCCGCCGCCGCCGCGGCCGGTGAGCTTGCCGGCAAATCGTGCCGCTACTGCCACCGGGAACAGCAGGCTGTTAAAATAGCCGATCGACTGCAGCTGCAGCGGCGAGCCTTCGATCAATCGCCGAAGCGAGCGTTTCGAATAGCGGCGCTTGTGATGGTTGAGCTCGTCATGCGCCGACCACATCCACTGATGGGCGGGGACCGCGACGACCAGCTTGCCGCCGGGTTTGAGGCACGCGGCAAGCGCGCTGACCGCCGCTGCATCGTCGTCGATATGCTCGATAACGTCGAAGGCGCCGATCAGGTCGTAGTGCGAACGCGGGATGCCCTCGAGTTCGGGGAGGCGTGAATCGCTGACCGGCCGCCCGAGCCGCCGCTCGGCAATCGCGCGGGCCGCGGGGTCTAGCTCGATCGCATCGACGTGACCGAAGCGCTGTAGCATCGCCAGATTGTGGCCGGTGCCGCAGCCGACTTCGAGCAGCCGGGCGCCGGCCGGCAGGTCGACCGAACGGCGGATCAGCGCCTCGAGCACGTCCCGCCGCGCCCGGTACCACCAGTGGAGCTCGTCGAGCTGCGCCATCTGGTCGTAGATGATGCGCTCCATCAGGCGAACACCCACTGCCGGTTGAGCACGAACGTCACCGCCGGAGTGACGAACAGCATAGGCAGGATCGGCCAGGCCGGGCTTAGCGCCATTGGCCCGGTCATGATCGCGATCCAGCTGCTGTTGAGGCCGAGGCTGATCAGCGACACCACCACGAACTTGATGCTGGTGGAGCGGGTGCGGGTGCCGTGGTCGCGGAAGCTCCAGCGGCTGTGCATCACATAGCCGGTAGCCATCGCCGCCAGATAGGCAAGGATGTTGGCGAGCTGCGGGTGCCAGTCGAGGACCAGAGCGGCGAGCGCGTAGACGCCGACGCCAAGCGCGGTGACCAAGGCGCCGGTGACGATGAAGCGCAATAGCTGGCCGACCATTTCGCGCCGGTCGGCAGGGAGTCGATCGATCACCAGCCTCGTCCCGCTTGCACTTTCGCGCCTGCTTGCCCTTTGAACCCGAGCGGCTAGAGCGCCAAACATGGGGGAAGGCAAGGACGAGCTGAACATCGCTGCCGCCCTGGCGTTCGTCGATCGCCACTGGAAGTGGCTGGTCTTGCTTGCCTGGCTCGGGCTTTCCGCCTGGTTTCTCTACGATCGCTGGGATCAGCTTCGCGCCTTTGGGCTCGGCGATACCGACGACAATATGCGGATGAGCCAGGTGCGGGCGCTGCTCCACGGCCAGGACTGGTTCGACCTTCGCCAGCACAAGCTGGCGGGATCCAACATCCACTGGAGCCGCCTGGTCGACCTGCCGCTGGCGGCTTTGATCCTGATGCTCCGACCGTTCGTCGGGGGCGCCCAGGCAGAGCTGATCAGCACCGCCGTCGCGCCATTGCTTCCGTACCTGCTGTTGCTGTTCGGCATCTCGCTGATCGCGCGGCGGCTGATTCACCCGAGCGCCTTCCTGCTGGTGATTATCGCGCTGTTCTTCGCACCGTCCGCCAACGGCATGTTCATGCCCGACCGAATCGACCACCATGGCTGGCAGCTGGCCTTGTTGTCGCTGGCGATCGCCGGAATGGCCGACCCCGCACGGGCGCGCGGCGGGGCCACACTCGGGCTGGCGACGGCATTGTCGTTGGCGATCGGCCTGGAGATGCTCATCAACCTGGCGCTCGCCGGGACCGCGATGGTGCTGTTCTGGGTCGATGATGGCGGCCAGCGGCGAAGGCTGCTGGCCTATGCGGCAACGCTCGGCGGCGGAGTCGCTTTCTCCTTCCTGCTGTTCGCCTCCGATGCCAACCGGGCGGCGGTCTGCGACGCGCTGTCGCCGGTTTGGCTGTCGGATGCGTTGCTTGGGGCAGCCTTGCTTGCGGCCATCGCCGGGCTTTCGCCCGCCGACTGGAAACGGCGCCTGGCGCTTGCAGCCGCCGCCGGCGTGGTCGTTGCGGCGTTCCATGCGCTGAGCTGGCCCCAATGCCTGCAGCGGCTCGAGGGCGTATCGCCGGAGGTCAACGACCTGTGGTTGAGCCACGTGCGTGAAGCGCGGCCGGTGTATCGCCACGGCTGGACCATCGCTTCGCAGTTCCTGGCGCTGCCTGTCACCGGAGCGCTCGGCTGGGCGCTCCTGTCCTGGCGCAACCGCGGCGACCGCGACCTCTTGCGGCGCACCCTTGCCGCCGCCGCGCCCGCTCTTGCCGCGCTGTTGCTGCTGTTCTGGCAGACGCGCACCGGGCCCGCGGCGCAGATGATGAGCTTGACGGGGGCGGCGGCGATCGTGGTGGTGCTCACCCCGTTAATCTGGAAGCTGAAATATTTTCCGCTTCAGCTTGCGGGGCTCGCCGCCGTGGTGCTTGTCGGCTTCGGGGCGCTGATGCCGCTCGTGACGAGCTTCATCCCGCCGAAAAAAGTCACCGCTCGCGAAATCGCCATCGCTCGCGCCAATCGCCTGTGCAACTTCATCGGCTCGTTCCGTCCGATCAACCAGCTTCCCGAGGGGCGGGTGTTCACCTTCCTCGATACCTCGCCGCGGCTGATCACCGTTACTCACCACGACGCCATCACCGGGCCCTATCACCGCAACGGCGAGCAGATCGCCGACGTGATGAAGGCGTTCCGCGGCCCGCCCGAGCAGGCGCGCTCGATCGTCATGAAGTACCAGGCCGATTACCTGCTCACTTGCCCCAACTCATCGACGACGACGATCTTTTTGTCGGAAACTCCGAAGGGCTTCTACGCGCAGCTGAACAAGGGGCAGGTGCCGGCCTGGCTGACGCCGATCGAGCTGCCGAAGGATTCGCCATTCCGGATGTGGCGGGTGATCCGATGATCAGCCGGCGAGAACCGGAAAGCTCTCCCGCAGCCCGTCGACGATGAACTGCGCGGCGAGCGCCGCCAGGATGACCCCGAGCAGCCGGCTCAGCATCGCCTCGATCTTGGGGCCCAGCAGCCGCATGATCGGGCCGGCCGCAAGCAGCGCCAGCAGCGTCAGCCCGA
>JACCSV010000005.1 GCA_013812805.1 Sphingomonas sp.
AGGATGCAGGGTGCCGGGCTGTTGATCGAAACGCTTGCTCAATATTCGGCTTTGATGGTGATGAAGAGGCGTGAGGGGGATGACGCGATCCGGCCTTTCCTCCAATTCCAGCTCGATCGTTACCTGACCGGGCGCCGTACTCAGGTGGCCGAGGAGCAGCCGCTCGTCAGCGTCGGACCCGGGCAGGACTATGTCGAATACGGTAAAGGCCCGCTTGCTTTTTACCTACTCCAGCAGCGGATCGGCGAAGAGGCAGTGAACCGCGCCCTGCGGCGGTTCGTCGATAAATATCGGTTCACGGTCGCACCCTATCCACGCTCGCTTGACTTAATCGCGTTCCTCCGGGCGGAGGCAAAGACGCCGGAGGACCGGGCTCTGATTACGGACCTGTTCGAACGGATCACTCTGTACGACCTCAAGGCGGGGGAACCAACAGCCGTGAAGCGCGCAGACGGCAAATGGGAGGTCTCCGTGCCGATCGAGGCGAAGAAATTCTACGCCAATGGCAAGGGCCGGGAGAAGGAGGCGCCGCTCAGCGACGTCATCGAGATCGGCCTCTTCACGGCAGAGCCAGGTGCAGGAGCTTTCGACAAGAAACACGTCATCCGCATCGAGCGGCGGAAGGTGCGCAGCGGCGAGCAGGTTTTCCGCTTCGTAACGGACACCAAGCCGACGCATGCGGGTATCGATCCCTACAATTTCTACATTGACCGGAATTCCGGCGACAATGTCGGACCGGTGACGAGCTGACCCGGTCCAGCCGGACCTCGGACTGCATGCCCACTGTCGCGAGGATTTCGACGTGGCGCTAATGTCCGCAATGGGTCGATAGCGGACATTAGCGTCTTCGCTGATCTGGCGGCAATCGGTCCAGTTCGCTGCTCCCGACCTTGCCCTTCCCTGATACGGCTCCGCAGATTCCCTGTTCTGTTCGGCAGGGAATTCGCACTGCAACTGTCGCAAAACTGCGGTTTCTTCTGGAGCCCAGGCAGGCTTACGCGCGCTAAAGGATGCAAATTCCCTGTAAACATCTGCTTTTCAGCGAATTGCCCACAGAGACTTGTGCTCTAGTGACTGGCCGCACCTCCACCCACACTCAACTAGTTGAGTCTCCACGAGAAGGCGGCTCAGGAATGGGGCACTTCCGGAAGATTTTAGCGTTGAACCTGTACGCAGAGACTCATGGTGGCATCCCCAACTGTCGCGATTCCGCGCCGCAGTCTCTGTCGCGAAGGTTTGGGGCACGGTTTCGCATAGCTGCTCGCTAGAAGCAGCTCTGAGCGTCCGGGTTCGGACAGCCATTGTCCGAGATCGGTCACTGAAGCGTTGGCGATAAAGGTGCTTGCTCTGGACTGGGTCTGTGGGCGACTGTGTCATCAGCCACTATTCTGCAAGTGCCGTGCCAAACGCGAGTCTGAGCATCCGAGACATCACTGAAAGTCCGCCACCTGCAGTGGTGCGCCCGTACCATCGACGAACGAAGCGATACGCTCGTGCAGGGTCGCCGAAAGCGGTCCGCTCAGATGACGAGCCGGAACGTCGCGCCCCCGCCCTCACTTTTGTCGAGCGCGATCGATCCTTGGTGAGCCAATACGATCTGTCGCGCGAGGCTTAGCCCGATGCCCGTGCCTTTCTGCTTGGTAGTGAAGAACGGGAGAAAGACATCTTGGCAAAGCGAGTCTGGAACCCCCGGGCCATTGTCACTCACTTCGACCGCGGTGCGGCCACCGCTTGCGAGTGAGAAGCTGAGCGAGACCGTGGGCTGCCTGCTGTGCCCGCATGCTGCTTCGGCCGCGTTTCGGAGCAGATTGATCAGCACTTGGAACAGCAGATCAGGGTCGGCATCGATCAGCAGATTTTCCGGTTCCACGCTATGCTCAAATTGCAGATCCTCACAGACTTCGCTCGCGCGGAAGAGCGCGGCGACGTCATGTGCCCATGGCGCCACAGGGAATTCCCGCGCGCGGATTGTAGGAGCGCGGCTGATCTGCCGATAAGTCTCGACGAAGTGCATGACGCCGTCGGCGCGTGTCGCTAGCGTCTCCACTGCCTCCCGCGCATCGCCCAACTCCCGGCTTTGCCCTTTGTCGGCCTTTGCGATCAGCGCTGCTGCCGTATGCGCGAGCGACGTTACGGGGGTCATCGAATTCATGATCTCGTGGGTGAGAACGCGGATGAGGTCGCTTTGCGCGGCGATCTCGATAGCGTTCAACTCGGACTGGATCGGCTGCACGGCGACCACCCGCACTAGCCCGCCCAGCCGGTGCACGACGGCGGCGCTGACCATCGCCGTCTGCGGGAGGGAGTCGAAGTGCAGCGGCACCAGCCTCGGGCGGCCCACCGCACTATCGCCGAGGGTCCGCACCAATGCGTTGCCATAGGCGCTGAAATCGTCGATCCGGACGCCGCGATGCTTCATGAACAGGCGCCGCGCCGCTTTGTTGCCAAGCTCGACACGGCCTTCCTCATCGATGATCAGTACTGCGGTCGGGGCATCGTCCAGCACGGCCTCGAAGAAGCGGTTGTCGGCGCTTAGCTGCTGGCGCTGTTCGCGCAGCTGGCTAATGGCTTGATTCAGCGCCTCACCGACCTCCAGGAAGCCGCTACCGTCGGCGCCAAGACCGAAGTTTTGAGAAAGGTCGCCGAAGCGGATCGACTCCACGAAGCGCGCGAGCTGGAGGTTGGTGCGCCAGACGTGATTCCACAGCCCCGCGGCAGCTCCGATGGACGCGAGAGCCGTCACCACCCGCACTGCACCGAAGCCTGGCGTCTGCAGCGACCAGACGAAGGCGAAGCTCGCGATCAGGATCAGCAGCAGCCAGACGAGGAGGCCGGCGGCGAAGCGCCCCTTAAAGGCCATATTTTTCCATGCGCCTGTAAAGCGCGGCGCGCGACAAGCCGAGCTCGGTAGCGGCCGACGAGATATTGTAGCCGTGCATCCTCAGCGCCGCTTCAACCATCTGCCGCTCCGCGCGGTCGAGGTTTAGGTCTTCTCCCGAGGGGCGCAGCGGACCAGGCACGGGCGCGCTCTGCGCAGCGCGGCGCGCAAGCGAGAAGTCCTCTAGCCGAAACGCTGCGCCGTCGCCGAGGATCACTGCGCGCTCGCTCGCATGGCGCAGCGCGCGGACATTTCCTGGCCAGTCATGGGTTTCGAGGGCTGCAGCCACATCGGCCGGCAGGTCACGGGCGGTCTTCGCATATTTGCGCGAATAGAGATCGACGAAGTGGCGGACGAGCATGAGAATGTCCTCGCGACGCTCGCGAAGCGCCGGGATCTCGATCTCCACGGTATTGAGACGGAACAGCAAATCTTGGCGGAACAGCCGTTCGTCTTGCAACCGCTCGGGCGGCAGGTTTGTGGCCGCAATGACTCGCACGTCGATCGGAACGGGCTTGTTCGATCCAACTGGGATCACCTGCCTTCGCTCGAGCGCGGTCAGCAACTTTGGCTGAAGGTGCAGCGGCAAGTTGCCAATCTCATCGAGAAACAGCGTTCCGCCCTGAGCAGCGGGGATGCGGCCGATCCGATCGGAACGGGCGTCGGTGAACGCGCCCTTTGAGTGGCCGAAAAGCTCCGATTCAAATAGGTTCTCGGCCACCGCTCCGAGGTCCACCGAGACAAGCACCCCGTCGGCCCGCATCGACCGCCTGTGAAGCTCTCGGGCCACCAGCTCCTTGCCGGTCCCGTTCTCGCCCAGGATCAGCACATTAGCTTCAGTTGGGCCCGCCTTCTCAATGAGCGAAAACACTCGGGCCATGCCCGGCGATCTGCCGATGAAAGTTGGGTCGGCGGCGGCTGCCGGTGCGCCTGCCGCCACCCTCCGATTCCGTTCGGTCGACGCGGCTTCGCGCGACTGGTGCAGGGAAGCGGCAGTGCGCACCGTCGCAAGCAGCCGCTCATTCGACCAGGGCTTGGTGACGAAGTCCGTCGCGCCGCGCTTCATTGCTTCAACCGCGACGCTGAGCCCACCATGGGCAGTGATCATCACCACGACCGCTTCCGGATCCACCTGGAGGACACGGGTCAGCCAGTCGAGGCCTTCGGAGGAGTTCGTCTCGCCGCGGCCAAAATTCGCGTCGAGCAGGATGACGTCGGGTGCAGCGTTGGCGATGCAATCGAGAGCGTCCGCAGGCGACTGGAACTCATCGACGACCGTGAACATGTCGCGCAGCAACAGCCGCGCAGACAACAGCACGTCTTTATCATCGTCGATGACGACGCAGCGCTCGAAGGTCGGCCCCCGCTCCACTTGCTCCACTCCTATTCAGTGTCCGAACATGGACAATCAATTTTCGTGCCAATTGCTCACTTTCGGACACGCCAGGCCCACCCACTGCGTGCACCGCGTAAGAAACGCCAGAAGACAGGGCGGTGCTCCCTTTGGCACGACTCCTGCTCAATGAAAGGGACACACCGGAGCCAGGAGAACGGATGGCCAAGCTCGAGACGATCTTTTGCGCAGTGACATGGGGGCTGATGAATGCGTTGCGCAGCGGGTGGCCTTCGTATCCACAGCGCCCATCGATCGCGCGCCGCCAGTGCAAGTTGCCGAGTTCGCTGGCGATGCGCCCGCACGGGCGCCCTGACCAGCCGTCCGAATGCGAACAGTGAGTGCCCGATATCGGACAGTTCGGCGGGGCGACGAATAGCGCTGCGCTTCAGACCGGACTGGCACGGACCTTGCTCTGATATGGGCGGAGATAGGTGGAATGAAGGTTTCGACATTGCGCGCGACGACTCCAGCTCCCGGCGCTCACAGCGGCGGGGGCATGGACCGCGTAATCGCGCCCACCGGAATGTCGAAGCGTGTGAAGGTCGCGATGGCGGCCGGCGCGGTGCTGATCGCGGCCGCGCTTTTCTATTTGATGGCTCCCGGCGCGAACAGTCAGACGGTGGCCGCCGAGCGGCTGACCATCTCCACCGTTCACAAGGGCACCTTCGACGACTTCATTCCGCTGCGAGCGCGGGTGACTCCGCTGGTCAGCGTCTACCTTGACGCGATCGAGGGAGGCCGCGTCGAGCAGGTTCTCGTCGAGGATGGGACGATGGTTTACAACGGCCAGCTGCTGGCGGTGCTGTCGAATGCCGAGCTTCAGCTATCCGTCCTCGCTCGCCAGACCGAGGTGGCCCAGCAGATCAACTCGATGCGAAGTCAGGAACTGGCGCTGGCGCAGAGCCGACTTCAAAACGAGCGGGCGTTGATCGAGGCTGATCTTGCGGCGCAAAAGGCGCGGCGCCAATATGACGTGCAGCGGCCGCTTGCCGAAAAGGGATTCGTCGCCGGCAGGGTGTTTCGCGACAGCCGCGACGAATATGAGGCGAACCGGCGGCGCAGCGAAGTGCTGCGGCGAGCGCAGGCTACCGATGAGCGCCTCCAATCGAACCAGTTGGCACAGCTCCGCCAGAGCGCCAGCGCGCTGAATAACAGCCTCGGGATAGCGCGTGGAAGTCTGGACTCGCTCAATTTGCGAGCTCCCGTGTCGGGCCAGCTCACCGCTTTTTCAATCCAGATCGGCCAGTCGATGACCCGTGGTGAGCGGCTCGGGCAGATCGACACTGAAGGCATCAAGCTCGTCGCCCAAGTCGACGAACATTATCTCGGCCGAGTCGAAGATGGGCAGCGGGCGACCGCCGAATGGGGCGGCAAGACGTATCGTTTGAAGGTGGCCAAAATCTACCCGCAGGTGCGCAACGGCGCGTTCGAAGTCGACTTCCATCTCGTCGGCCCGGCCCCCGCCGCGCTGCAGCGCGGCCAGACGATCCAGACCAAGCTGACGCTGAGCGACCCAACGCAGGCGCTGCTGATCCCAAGCGGCGCGTTCTACAACGAGACGGGGGGCAATTGGGTCTTTGTCGCCACTCCCGACGGGAGCGCGGCGGTGAAGCGCGAGGTTCGCCTCGGACGACGCAATGCGGATTACGTCGAGGTCCTCGAAGGCCTCGAACCTGGCGAGCGGGTCATAACCTCACCCTACACCGGCTTCGCCGACAAGGATCGTCTCGATCTTGAATAGAATGAAGGAACAACTGATGCTGAGAATGCGCGATCTTACGCGGGTCTACCGTACTGAATCGGTCGAGACCTGTGCGCTCGACGGAGTGCAGCTCGACATCGCAGAAGGCGAGTTCGTCGCCGTCATGGGCCCATCGGGCTGCGGCAAGTCGACGCTGCTGAATGTCGTCGGGATGCTCGATAGCCCGACAGGTGGCTCCTACGTGCTCAACGGGCAGGAGGTCGCCGGCAAGTCGGAAGCGGAGCTTGCCGACGTCCGCAAGAAGAACATCGGCTTCATCTTCCAGAGCTTCAACTTGGTAGATGAGTTGACGGTGCGCGAGAACATCGAGCTCGCGCTCCTCTATCATGACGTGCCGGCGTCCGAGCGGCGCTCGAGGGTCGACCAAGTGATGGACAAGGTCGGCATCGCCCACCGCGCCAAGCACCGGCCGAGCCAGCTCTCCGGTGGTCAACAGCAAAGAGTGGCCGTCGCCCGCGCGCTGGTCGGCAACCCCAAGCTGATCCTCGCCGACGAGCCAACCGGCAACCTCGACACCCAACACGGCGAGGAGGTGATGAAGATGCTCCAGGCCCTCAACCGGGAGGGATCAACCATCGTCATGGTTACGCACTCGCCTGCGCACGCCGATTACGCCGGGCGTGTCGTCAACATGCTCGACGGACGAGTGCTGCAGGAACGCCGGCGCGCGGCCTAATCGCGGCGGAAATTCAAGGACGACTTCACGAGGAAGAGGGGAAGCGCGGCTATGTGGCGCAATTATCTGATGGTCGGGTTCCGTGCCCTGACGAAGAACAAGACTTACGCATTCATCAACATCGCGGGACTCGCGATCGGCCTCGCGGCTTGCCTGATCCTCCTCCTCTACGTCCGCTACGAATCGTCCTACGACAAGTGGCTTCCCGATTCTGAGCGGATCTACCAGGTCCAAGCGATCAGCACCGATCCGGAAAATGCAGGTGGTCCGCCGGGGCAGGGGTCGCACGGCGTCGTCGCTCAATCGCTCGCTGACGCCTTCCCTGAAATCGAGGCCGCAACCCGCGCCGAGGGCGAGTCGA
>JACCSV010000019.1 GCA_013812805.1 Sphingomonas sp.
TGGTCGATCGCCTGCATCGCGAAGTTGAAGGTCATGAACTCGACGATCGGCCTTAAGCCCCCCATCGCCGCTCCGGTGCCCAAGCCCGCAAAGCCATATTCGGTGATCGGCGTGTCGACGACGCGCTTGGGCCCGAACTCGTCGAGCAGGCCCTGGGTCACCTTGTAAGCGCCTTGATATTGAGCGACCTCCTCGCCCATCACGAACACGCGGTCGTCGCGCCGCATTTCCTCGGCCATCGCGTCGCGAAGCGTCTCGCGGACCGTGACTTGCGCCACCGCCGTGCCTTCGGGGACATCCGGAGCGGCCGAAGCCCCCGCCGCCGCTTGGTTGAGCTGATCGGTGCCGGTCTCGGCATTTTGCGGGCCGTGGGTCTCGATCGCGCTTTGCTCCGTCTTCTGATCCGATGGGCGCGGCTGGTCGGGGACCTCGTCCGCCTTGGGCGCAGGCGCAGGCGCCGCCGCCGCCGACACGTCTTCGCCATCGGCCGCAATCAGCGCGATCGGCGTTCCGACCTTCACCCCGTCCGTCCCTTCCGGCACCAGGATCTTGGCAAGCTTGCCTTCGTCCACCGCCTCGAATTCCATCGTCGCCTTGTCGGTCTCGATCTCGGCGAGGATGTCGCCCGACTTCACTTCGTCGCCCTCGCTCACCAGCCATTTGGCCAGCGTGCCTTCCTCCATCGTCGGCGACAGCGCCGGCATCTTGAGCTCGGTCGCCATCAGTTAGCGCTCTTCTTTTCAATGCGCGTGACGTTGATGTGATCACCTTGCGTGAAGCATTCACCAAGTTGATCCGGCGGGAGCTTGGTTATCTTGGCGCATTCTTCTCGCGAAATCTTGATCGATGGCGTGGGGTCGAATTCAGACCCCGAGAACTCTCCGGCGGTGGGAGGCGTGCCATCGGGCATGCCATGCGCGGCCTTTGCAATTTTTCGTAGGTCAAGCGTCGATCCACGCTGCTGATAGAGATACTCGTCGATGATCACCGAGGACTGGACCATCCTTGAATCGATGCCACGCTCGCGCAACCAGTTTCCAACCTTGGAATTCGGCTCGTAAAGGCGGAACTCATATTGGACGAAACGGTCAATCTCGCCGCGGATGACACCGCCGCCGACCGGCGATCCGACCAGCGCGATGCGATCGCTCTCCGACAGCTTCTCCCGAAGGCAATTCGCCGCTTCGTCCAAATCCTTCGCATCACATGACGCAAGCGATCCGACGGGCGTGGTCCGTTGGGGCATCGGCACACCAGATTGAATGGCCAAAGCCATGGCAAGAGGCAGCAGCATCAGTAGCTCCCGCCCAGGACGTCGGTGGTCAGTTCGGCCGCATCGGGCTCGGGTGCATCCTCGGCGAACTTGGCAGCCTCGACGATGATGTCCTTGATCTGCTTGTCGATCGCCTTGAGCTCCGCCTCATCGACGCCGAGCCCGGCAAGCTCCTTGGCCGCCCGCTCGATCGGATCGCGGGTCTCGCGGAAGCTCTGCACTTCCTCGCGGGTCCGGTATTTGGCCGGGTCGGACATCGAATGGCCGCGATAGCGGTAGGTCATCAGCTCGAGGATGATCGGCCCGTTCGAGCGCGCCCACTCCAGCGCCGTCTCCGCCGCGCCGCGAACCGCCAGCACGTCCATCCCGTCCACCCGGATGCCGGGGATCCGGAAGCTCTCGCCGCGCTTGTAGAAATCGGGCTCCGAGGCCGACCGCTCGACCGACGTGCCCATCGCATATTGGTTGTTCTCGATCGCGTAGATCACTGGCAGGTTCCACAGCTTGGCCATGTTGAAGGCTTCGTAGACCTGCCCCTGGTTGGCGGCGCCGTCGCCGAAGTAGGCAAGGCACACCCCGCCATCGCCGCGATATTTATGGGCGAAGGCGAGGCCCGAGCCGAGCGGCACCTGCGCGCCGACGATGCCGTGGCCGCCGTAAAAGCCATGCTCGACGCTGAACATGTGCATCGACCCGCCCTTGCCCCTGGAGATGCCGGCGGCGCGGCCGGTCAGCTCGGCCATGATCACCTTGGGGTCGATCGCGTAAGCCAGCATGTGGCCGTGGTCGCGATAGCCGGTGATGACGCTGTCCTTGCCGACAGTCATCGCCGACTGCAGCCCGACCGCGACCGCTTCCTGGCCGATGTAGAGGTGGCAGAAGCCGCCGATCAGCCCGAGCCCGTACAGCTGCCCCGCGCGCTCCTCGAAGCGGCGGATCAGCAACATCTCGCGATAGAATTCGAGCAATTGCTCGCGGTTGGCGGCGAAGCGCTGCGGCTCGTGCGGGCGCGGGATGTCCGAAGTTTGCTGGGCCGTCGCAACGGCGACTTTTTTCGCGGGACGCGCCACGGATATTCTCTTTCAGCTGGTGCAGCGCCGCGGTCTATAAGAGCCGCTCCGACCAGCGGCAACAGGCAGGTCCGATCCAACTTGCCCGCAAAGCCGCGCCCCGCCCCTACTTCGCGGCGAGTGATCGCCGGATGGCCGGAGCGATGATCGTCAGGCCGGCGTGGCGGCTGGGATGATTTGAATCGGAAAACAGAACGTACGCCGGCTCGCGGCAGAAATCGGCGGAGACATCGACCAGGATGATGCCGCGGAGCGCCGCCGTCGGCTTCGTGCAGGTCAAGCGCAGCGGCGGCCTTCCAAACCGTTCGCGGATGGCGCTGGCCCACGGCACATCGACACCAGGATCGGGCACGCCAGCGACCACGACGACCGTCTTGCCGGCAGCATTCAAGCGATCGACCAGCGGCTGAACCGATGCCCACAATCCCTGTCCGCTCGATCCTTGCGAAGCCGCCCAGTAAGCGCTGATGACAACGGTCGTGATGTCCGGACTGGTCTGGGCAAGCTGGAGCGTCCGCGCGTTAACTGCCCGGCAGCTGACCGGCTGGTGAGCGGAATCGGCCGTACCCAGCGTCGGCACGCACGCGCCGGTCGACACGACAATCCCGGGTTTGTCGAAAGCCGTCGCGACCGCTTCGGAAATTGCGGCCGCGTGGCTGTCGCCCCACAGCAGCACTTGCGCCGGGCCCGCGGGTCCGATTCGGCAACGCTCAAGCGCCGCGTCGAAGCCGATGTCGCTGCAAGCGCGAGCCAGCGGCGCGTGGGCGCCGTGACCGCTGGCTATCAGGCTGACCCGCTCGGGAAGGCGCTGCTCGAGCCCCCGCCCGGCAATGGCGACGGCGCTGAGAACGAGGATTGCCGTCGACGCTGCGATCGACGGCCACAACACACGTCGAAAAGGCGTCGATCCGCGCCGCGCCGGCTGCTCGATCCAGCGATAGGTTGCGGCCGACAACACCCCTGACGTCGCAATTCCGGCCAGCGCCAGCGCCGGAGAAAGTTCGGGATCGGCGTTCAGATGAC
>JACCSV010000024.1 GCA_013812805.1 Sphingomonas sp.
CTTCCACCCCCGCTGCGGCCTGGGCGCTTGCGCATTATGGTCCAGCCACTTCCATCGTCATGCAAGAAAAGAGGGATTTGGCAGCGGCCCTCGCTCCCCTGCCCGTCGCCGCGCTGCGCCTGCCCCCACCGGCGGTGCGGACGCTGGAGCGGCTTGGGCTCAAGACCATCGGCGCGCTTGCCGGGATCGAGCGGCGCTCGCTCGCCCGCCGCTTTCGCGAGGCGGACAATCCGGTCGATGCGCTCGACCGGGCGCTCGGCCGCAAGCCGGACCCGCTTACCGCCGAGCCGGTCGAGCTTCCGCCGCGCGCGACGCTTCGGCTTGCCGAGCCGGTCGCCGACCCGGCGGCGGCGGTGCAGGCGCTGGAGATGTTGATCCCCAAGCTGGTGCGCGAACTCCAGCAGCGGCTGCTCGGCGCTCGGCGGCTGGCGCTGACCGGCTTCCGGGTCGACGGAAGTGTCGCCCTGGCCTCGGTCGCCACCTCGATCGCCAGCCGTGAGCCACGGCACCTCAAGCGGCTGCTGGCCGACAAAGCGGCGGCGCTCGACCCGGGCTTCGGTTTCGACGCCTTCGCGCTGGAGGCGAGCTGGGCGGAGCCGCTGACGGCGGCGCAGGACAGCCTGGTCGAGGAACCCTCGGGCGAGCGCGACGTCGCGCGGCTGGTCGACCGGCTAACGGTGAAGCTCGGGCCGCTGGCGGTGAGGCGGCCGCGCGCGCAGGAGAGCCATCTGCCCGAGCGGGCGAGCGGGTGGGCTTCGGCTGTGAATCCTCCCCCGCAGGGGGAGGGGGACCGCCGCAGGCGGTGGAGGGGGGTTGGAGACCTGCACCACGCCCCCTCCACCATGCTTTGCATGGTCCCCCTCCCCGTTCCGGGGAGGAGACCGGAGCGCCTGCTCGACCGTCCCGAATCGATCGCCGTCGTCTACGCCACCCCCGAAGGCGTGCCGCGGCGGTTCGTGTGGCGGCGGGCGGTGCACGATATTGCCCGGGTCGAGGGCCCCGAGCGGATCGCGCCCGAATGGTGGCGCGAGCGCTCGACCGCCCGGCTGCGCGACTATTACCGGGTCGAGGACATGACCGGCCGCCGCTACTGGATCTACCGCGAAGGCCTCGCTGGCGACGGCCGCGGCGGCGCGCCCGAATGGTATTTGCACGGCCTGTTCGGATGATGCCTTTTCTTCGTCACCCCCGCGAAAGCGGGGGCCCAGCCAGCAAAGAAAAACTGGGTTCCCGCTTTCGCGGGAATGACGAGAAGGTGGGATTTGGCTGATGCCCGAAAAGGAAGGATTCGCCCGCAAGAAACTGGTGCGCGAGGGGCCGGTCGAAGCAATTCCCCTCGCGCCCTATGTCGAGCTTGGAGTCGCCTCGCCTTTTTCGTTCCTGCGCGGGGCGTCGGACGCGATCGACCTGGTGCTTGCCGCGCTCGAGCTTGGCATGGACGCGATCGGCATCGCCGACCGCAACACGCTCGCGGGCGTGGTGCGGATGCACAGCGCTTGCACCGGCGCCGGCTTGAAGCCGCTGATCGGCTGCCGGCTCGACCTTACCGATTCGCCGAGCCTGCTCGCTTACCCACGGGACCGCGACGGTTATGGCCGGCTGTCGCGGCTGTTGAGCCTGGGCAAGATGCGCGCCGTGAAAGGCGAGTGCGAGCTGTCGCTGGGCGACGTCGCCGATTACACGACAAGCATCGCCTTCATCGCCTGGCCAGGGGACGATCTCGACGCCTTCGAGGCCGAGCTGCTGCGGCTTCGTGACGCCATTCCATCGCTGCGCCACGTCGCGGCGTCGTACCTCTACCGCGGCGGCGATTCGGCTCGGATCGAGCGGCTCGACCGCATCGCGCGCGCCCACGGCTGCAATATCCTTGCGACCAACGACGTCCATTATCACGCGCCCGACCGCCGGCCGCTGCAGGACGTGGTCACCTGCATCCGCGAGAAGACGACCATCGCCAACGCCGGCTTTCTGCTCAACCCCAATGCCGAGCGGCATCTGAAATCACCGGAGGAGATGGCGCGGCTGTTCGCGCGCTGGCCGCACGCGATCCACGCGACCCGCGAGTTCGCCGATGCGGTCGATTTCAGCCTCGATGAGCTTCGCTACGAATATCCGCGCGAGACGGTGCCCGAGGGCCGGTCGCCGCAAGCGCATCTCGAGCACCTGACCTGGGAAGGCGCGAGCGAGCGCTGGCCCGACGGTATTCCGGACAAGGTCGAAAAGCAGCTCCACCACGAGCTGGCGCTGATCGAACGGCTCGACTTCGCGCGTTACTTCCTGACCGTCCACGACATCGTCGCCTTTGCGCGGAGCCTGGACCCGCCAATCCTGTGCCAGGGGCGAGGCAGCGCCGCCAACAGTGCGGTCTGCTTCTGCCTCGGCATTACCGCGGTCGATCCGTCGACCAGCGACCTATTGTTCGAGCGGTTTATCAGCGATGAGCGCCGCGAGCCGCCCGACATCGACGTCGATTTCGAGCATGAGCGGCGCGAGGAGGTGATCCAGCACATCTATCAGAAATACGGCCGCGACCGGGCCGGGATCGCCGCGACCGTCATCCATTACCGGCCGCGCTCGGCAATCCGCGAGGTCGGCAAGGTGATGGGGTTGAGCGAAGATGTCACCGCAGCGCTGGCCTCGACCATCTGGGGCCAGATGGGCGAAGACGTGATCCCCGACCGCGCCAGGGACGCGGGGCTCGATTTGAGCGACCCGCACCTCAAGCGCACGATCAGGCTTGCCGAGCAATTGATCGGAATGCCGCGTCATTTGTCGCAGCATGTCGGCGGCTTCATCCTCACCGAGCGGCCGCTGACCGAGACGGTGCCGGTCGGCAACGGCGCGATGGAGGATCGCACCTTCATCGAATGGGACAAGGACGACATCGACGAGCTCGGGATCTTGAAGATCGACGTGCTCGCGCTGGGGATGTTGACCTGCATCCGCAAATGCTTCGATTTGATCGCGCAGCACCACGGCGAGCGGTGGGAGCTGGCGACGGTCCCGCCCGAGGAGCCGGGCGTTTACGACATGCTGTGCAAGGGCGATTCGCTGGGAGTCTTCCAGATCGAAAGCCGGGCGCAGATGAACATGCTGCCGCGGTTGAAGCCGCGCTGCTTCTACGATTTGGTGATCGAGGTCGCGATCGTCCGCCCGGGCCCGATCCAGGGCGACATGGTCCATCCTTATCTGAAGCGCCGCGCTGGCAAGGAGAGCGTGCTCTTCCCCTGCCCCGACCCGGCGCATGGGCCGCCGGACGAGCTCGAGCGGATCCTGAAGCGAACGCTCGGCGTGCCGGTGTTCCAGGAACAGGCGATGAAGGTCGCCATCGACGCGGCGAAATTCAGCGCTGCCGAGGCTAACCAGTTGCGCAAGGCGATGGCGACGTTCCGATCGCGCGGGACCATCGAATTGCTTCAGGACAAGATGGTCGGGCGGATGGTCGAGCGCGGCTACGACCCGGATTTCGCGCAGCGCTGCTTCGACCAGATCAAGGGCTTCGGTGAATATGGCTTCCCCGAAAGCCACGCGGCGAGCTTCGCGCATCTGGTCTACGTGTCGAGCTGGCTGCGGTGGAAATATCCGGCGGCGTTCGCCTGCGCTTTGCTCAACAGCCAGCCGATGGGCTTTTACGCGCCGGCGCAGATCGTGCGGGACGCGCAGGAGCATGGGGTTGAGGTGCGGGAGGTCGATGTGAATGCGAGCGATTGGGATTGCACGCTGGAACCCCCATCCGTTCGTCCTGAGCGGAGCGCGAAGCGCGTAGTCGAAGGGCGTGTCGCACAACCGTCGTGCCAGCGCCCTTCGACTTCGCTCAGGACGAACGAATCTTACGCCCTGCGCTTAGGGCTTAGGCAGGTCGACGGGCTGCGTGCCGCCGACGCCGAGCGGGTCGCCGCCTCGCGCCCCTATACCTGCGTCGAGGACGTCCGCAGCCGCGGCAACGTCCCCGTCCATGCGATCGAGCGGCTAGCGGCAGCCGATGCGTTCCGTTCCATGGGCCTCGACCGGCGCGCCGCACTATGGGATTCCAAGGCGCTCAAGCAGGCCCCCGAGCTGCCCCTGTTCACCGCCGCCGACGCTCGCGACGAAGGCGCCGAGGCCGAGCCGGCGAAGCTTCCGGCGATAGCGCTTAGCGAGCACGTGGTGAACGATTACCAGACGGTTCGGCTGTCGCTCAAAGCGCACCCGATGCATTTTCTGCGCGAGCATTATGCGGACCGCCGCTTCGTCACCGCCGCGCAGCTCGACGGGCTTCGCGACGGCAAGCGGCTGTCGATCGCCGGGGTGGTGCTGATCCGGCAACGGCCGGGAAGCTCCAAGGGCGTGGTCTTCATCACCATCGAGGACGAGACGGGAGTCGCCAACCTCGTCATCTGGCCGGACCTGTTCGAACGGCAGCGCAAGATCGTGATGGGCGCCCGGCTGATGGCGGTCGACGGGATTGTCCAGAAAGAAGAGGGCGTGATCCACGTCGTTGCCCGCAACCTTCAGGATCACACCCACATGCTGCGGCACCTGAGCGACGATTCGCTGCCTTCGACGCTGAGCGAGGGCGACGCTCCCGGTGCCTGGCCGGCCCCGCCGCAACGGCACCCGCGCGACGCACAAGTCATCCCAAAGAGCCGCGATTTTCACTAAGTTGTTCATCTGACAGCAAAGTTACCGAACCAATGCTGCCACAAATGGTCGTTATTGGACGCCTCATGAAACATTTTGTCATCGCATTCGCATCGCTTGCCGTCCTCGCCGCGCCGGCCCTGGCGAGCGCAAAGTCGCCGCTCGAAGGCCGCTGGAAAAAGGGCAAGCTGGAGATCCAGATCGCCCCGTGCGGCCGCGAGTTGTGCGGAACCATCCTGCGCGCCTCGCCCAAGCAGAAGGCCAAGGCGGAGCGCGGCAGCGGCACCGACCTGATCGGCGCGCGGCTGATCAAGGACATCGACAGGACCGGGCCCAACACCTATCGCGCCAGCGTCTTCCTGCCCGACCGCAACATGCACGCGCGCGGCTCGATCAAGCAGGTTTCGGCCAATACGCTGTCGGTGAAGGGCTGCGTGCTCGGCGTCGTCTGCAAGTCGACCACCTGGCAGCGCGTCAGCCGCTAGAGCAGCGGCAACAGCTCCGGAGCGATCTCGCCCGCCAATACCGCACCCTGCAGCGCCGCCATCTCGTCCGCCCAGTAACGGTCGGCTGTGAAATGCGGCGACAGCGCCCGCACCTTCGCGTGAACCGGCTGCAGCCTGCCGCTGGTGGCGAGCGGCGCGTGATAATCGACGCCCTCGGCGGCGGCCAGCAACTCGACGGCGATCACGCCCGCGCAATTGCGAGCGATCTGCCCGGCCTTGCGCGCAGCAATCGGCGACATCGACACATGGTCTTCCTGCCCGGCCGAGGTCGGGATCGAATCGACGCTGGCGGGGAAGGCCAGGCTCTTGTTCTCGCTGACCAGCGCGGCCGCCGTGACCTGTGGAATCATCAACCCGGAGTTGACTCCCGAATCCTGGGTCAGGAACGCCGGGAGCCCGCTCATCTTTGGGTCTACCAATACGCTGACGCGGCGTTCGGAGATCGAGCCGACCTCGCACAGCGCCATGGCGATGATATCGGCGGCGAAGGCGACCGGCTGCGCGTGGAAATTGCCGCCTGAGACGGCTTCGTCGCTGTCCGGGAACAGGATCGGATTGTCGGTGACCGCGGCGGCCTCGATCGTCAGGGTGCGCGCGGCGCTTTCGAGCAGGTCAAGCGAAGCGCCCATCACCTGCGGCTGGCAGCGGAAGCTGTAGGGATCCTGCACCCGGCCGCAGCGGCCGTGCGAGGCGAGGATCTCGCTGCCATCGAGCAGGCCGGCGATGGCTTCGGCAACGCGAATCTGGCCCGGCTGGCCGCGGAGTTGTGAGATGCGCGGGTCGAATGGTTTGGCCGAACCCTTGAGGGCGTCGACCGACATCGCTCCTGCAGCAAGCGCGGTCGCGAACACGCGCTCGCCGGCGAACAGGGAGTCGAGTGCAAGCGCGGTGCTCGCCTGGGTGCCGTTGATCAGCGCCAGCCCTTCCTTGGGGCCAAGCTGCAGCGGCTCAAGGCCAATGCGACCGAGCGCAGCCGCGGCAGGAATGATTTCACCCGCGACGTCGACCCGGCCATAGCCCATCAGCGCGGCGATCAGGTGCGCGAGCGGTGCAAGATCGCCGCTGGCGCCAACGCTGCCTTGCGAGGGTATCACCGGCATTGCGTCATGGTTGAGCAGCGCCTGCAGCGCCTCGATAACGGCGACGCGCACGCCCGAATGGCCGCGGCCGAGGCCGAGCAGCTTGAGGATGATCATCAGCCGCGTGATGTGGCGCGGAAGCGGCTCGCCGAGGCCGGCGCTGTGCGACAGGATCAGGTTGGTCTGCAGCTCGGCCAGGCGCTCGGGCGGGATTTGCGTGTGCGCGAGCATGCCGAACCCAGTATTCACGCCGTAGACCGTCTCGCCGCCGGCGACGATGCGCTCGACCGAGGCTGCGGCGGCGGCAATGCGCTGCATTGATGCGTCGTCGAGGCGCGCCGGGGCGCCCTGCCAGAGCTGGCGGAGCGTCGCGAGATCGACGGCTTCTGGATTTAGGTTAAGCATCGGCACGCCTTGTACCCTTGCGAAGGCAGGGGTCCAGTCCGCTGCCGCAGCAGCGCTGGCGCGCTGGTCTGGCTATGCCTTCGGCAGGAGCACTACGGAAGCATCGGCAAATCCAGCCCCTGCTCGCGGGCGCAGGCGATGGCGTCTTCGTAGCCGGCGTCGGCGTGGCGCATGACGCCGGTAGCGGGGTCGTTCCTCAGCACCCGTTCCAGCCGCCGCGCCGCGTCGTCGCTGCCGTCGGCGACGATCACCATTCCCGCGTGCTGCGAATAACCCATGCCGACGCCACCGCCGTGGTGCAGCGACACCCAAGTCGCTCCGCTGGCGGTGTTGAGCAGCGCATTGAGCAACGGCCAGTCGGAGACGGCGTCGCTGCCGTCCTTCATGCTCTCGGTCTCGCGGTTGGGCGAGGCGACGCTGCCGCTGTCGAGATGGTCGCGGCCGATGACGATCGGCGCGGAGACTTCGCCGTTCCGGACCATCTCGTTGAACGCAAGGCCGAGGCGGTGGCGCTGACCGAGGCCAACCCAGCAGATGCGGGCGGGCAGGCCTTGGAAGGCTATCCGCTCACGCGCCATATCGAGCCAACGATGGAGGTGCGGGTCGTCGGGGATCAGCTCCTTCACTCTGGCGTCGGTGCGGTAGATGTCCTCGGGATCGCCGGACAGCGCCACCCAGCGGAACGGGCCGATGCCGCGGCAGAACAGCGGGCGGACATAAGCCGGGACGAAGCCGGGGAAGTCGAACGCATGAGTGACGCCGGTGTCGAGTGCTTCCTGACGGATGTTGTTGCCGTAATCGAAGGTGGGGACGCCCATCTCCTTGAACGACAGCATCGCTTCGACGTGCCGCGCGATCGAGATTCGCGCCGCGTGCGTAAGGGCGGCTGGGTCACGTTCGCGCATCTCCTGCCACTTGGCGACGCTCCAGCCGGCCGGGCAGTAGCCGTTGGCGGGGTCGTGGGCGCTGGTTTGGTCGGTTAGCGCATCCGGCCGGATTCCGCGCGCCAGCATCTCCGGAACGAGTTCGGCGGCATTGCCAAGCAGCCCGACGCTGATCGGCTCCGTCGCGGCCGCAATGATCTCCAGCGCCTCGTCGATGCTGCTCGCGCGGCGGTCGAGGTAACGCGTCTCAAGCCGTTTCTCGATCCGGCTCTCCTGCACTTCAATGGCGATGCAATGAGCGCCCGCCATCACCGCCGCGAGCGGCTGCGCACCGCCCATGCCGCCGAGTCCCGCCGTCAGGATCCACTTGCCGGAAAGGTCGCCGCCGTAATGCTGGCGGCCCATCTCGGCGAAGGTCTCGAACGTGCCTTGGACGATGCCCTGCGTGCCGATGTAGATCCAGCTGCCGGCGGTCATCTGGCCGTACATCATTAGCCCGGCGCGATCGAGCTGGTTGAATGTGTCCCAATTCGCCCATTTGGGTACGATGTTGGAGTTGGCGATTAGCACGCGGGGCGCGTCCTTATGGGTGCGAAACACACCGACCGGCTTTCCCGACTGGACGAGGAGGGTCTCATCGTCCTCGAGGCGCTCCAGCGTTTCGACGATCTTGTCGAAGCATGCCCAATTGCGCGCGGCCCGGCCCATCCCGCCATAGACAACCAGGCTTTGTGGGTCCTCGGCAACTTCGTCGTCCAGGTTGTTCATCAGCATCCGGACCGCCGCCTCGGTCGCCCAGCTCTTCGCCTTGATCTGCGATCCGGTTCGCGCACGGATACGACGGCTATTGTCGCGCCGGTCGCTCAAGGCCGAACCCCCTTCTGCACTGGCGCCGAACGCGCAACCAACAATCGGCCGAGCTGGACGAGAACGAAGCCCGCAATCAGGAAAGCCCCCGCAATCGCCGCTGAACTGGCCATTGCCTGCGGCCAGCCTATCCGGGCGACGTCGATGAATGGATACGGATATTTTTGCTCGATTCCGCCGCGCAGCAAGGCGTAGGCCAGATAGGCCAGCGGATAGATGCTCCACAGGATGGGATCGCGCCACCGCAACCCGCTCTTGTCGGCCAGCAGCAGCCAGAAAAACAGGGTCAGAACAGGCACAAGCTTGTGGAGAAGGAAATCAGCGATGAGCGCGCCGCCGCTCAGTTCGACCATCCCGCGCAACAGAGTCATGTAGACTGCGCCAACCAGGACGATGGCCAGCGTTGCGCCGCCGACGAGGAAAGGAGATCTGAAACCCGGACGGCCGAGCGCAATTCCGCTCATCACGATCGCGACCAGCAGGTTTGTCAGGATCGTGAAGTAGCGGGCAATAACCCACAGAGATTGGGCAACCGACCCTGTCAGTTCGAACGTCGCGTGGAATTGAATGGCGATCGCCACCCAACCGGTCAATGCAATGACCGCCGCCCAAAGACGAACCGATCGGGTCAACTGTCCTGGCCCGCGAAAATCCGGCGCTCTGGGCCCGGATGACCGATCCAGTAGCCGAGTTCGGCGAGGCTCTCGACTCGCCACACGGCGAGGTCGGCGGCCTTGCCGGGGGCGATGCTGCCGATCTCGTCCTCCAGCCCGAGCGCTCGGGCGGCGTTGATGGTCATCCCAGCGAGTGCCTCCTCAGGCGTCAGGCCGAACAGAGTGCACGCCAAGTTCATTGCCAGCGTCGGCGAGAGCAATGGCGAAGTGCCGGGGTTGCAATCGGTGGCGACGGCGATTGGAACGCCATAATCGCGGAGCATCTGCACCGGCGGCTTGCGCGTCTCCTGGAGCGCGTAGAACGCGCCTGGCAGGAGCACAGCGACCGTTCCGGCATCGGCCATCGCCGCCACCCCGGCCTCGTCGAGATGCTCGAGGTGATCGGCCGAAAGCGCGTTGAAGCGGGCGGCGAGCCTGGCGCCGCCGCGATTGCTGAGCTGCTCGGCGTGAAGCTTGACGCGCAGGCCGTGGTTGTCGGCCGCGTGGAACAGCCGCTCGACCTCGTGCGGCAGAAACCCGACGCCTTCGCAGAATGCGTCGACGGCGGTGGCGAGGCGGGCGTCGGCCGCCGCCGGAAGCAGTTGCTCGACGACAAGGGCGACGTATTCGGTGCGCCGGTCCCGCCATTCGGGCGGCAGCGCGTGGAGCGCCAGCAAGGTCGGCGAGATGCGCACCGCTTCGCTCGCCGCCAGCGCCGCCATACAGCGCAGCATTCTGAGCTCGCCTTCGACGTCGAGAGCGTAACCGGATTTGATCTCGATGGTGGTGACCCCGCCCCGCATCAGCGCGTCGAGGCGCATTGCGGCGGAAGCGAGTAGGGAATTGGTTTCAGCGGCGTTGGTCGCCTTAACCGTCGAGGCAATGCCGCCGCCGGCTTCGGCGATCTGCTCGTAGGTCGCGCCGGCGCGGCGCATCGCGTGCTCGTCCGCGCGGTTGCCGCCGAAGATCAAATGGGTGTGGCAATCGACCAGGCCCGGAGTGACCCACGCGCCGCCCAGCGGCACAACTTCGCGCGCCTGGTATCCGGCGAGCTCGGTGCGCTTGCCGGCGCGGACGATTCGGCCGTCCTGGATGCCGACCGCCCCTTGTTCGATGATTCCGAGCGGATTGCCGGCGGCCGGTTCCATTGTCGCCACTCGGCAGTCGGTCAGGAGGCGGTCCCACATGCGCCGATTCCCTTATGCGAGGGCGGCTGATAGGGCAAAGGCGTGACCAGCTGGCCCAACCTGTCCGACTTGTTGTCGAGCGAAGTAGAGGGCGCGCCGGTCGGCCTGCTGGGGGCACCGCTGGCGGCCGGGTCAGTGTCGCCTGGCGCCTGCGACCAGGCGCCGGCGCTGCTTCGCCGGACGCTGAAGCGCATCGGCCGCTATGACGTTGAGACCGGTCGCGAACTGTCGACGCCGATCCGCGATCGCGGCGACGCGGAGGTCGCCAGCCTCAGCATAGAGGAGGCGACTGGGCCGATCCGCGATGCGGTGGCACAAAGCGTCGCCGAGCATGCGCTGACCCTGGTGGTCGGGGGCAACAATGCGGTGACGAGGCCGGCCGCGCTTGGGCTCGGCTTGCCGCTCGATAGCGTTGGCCTGATCACGCTCGACGCCCATTTCGACATGCGCGACCTCGATGAGGGCCTGAGCAACGGCAACCCGGTGCGCGCGCTGATCGAGGACGGCCTTCCGGGGCGGAACATCGCGCAGATCGGCATCGCGAGCTTCGCCAACACCGCGGCGATGCACCGCGACGCGGTCGCTGGCGGCAATCTCGTTGTGACGATGGAGGAGCTGCGGCGCGGCGGCATCGATTCGGCAATCGACCGAGCGATCGCGCATGTCGCACATTGCGCCGCGCTGGTCATCGACTGCGACATCGACGTGATCGACCGCTCGCAAATGCCAGGAGCCCCCGGCGCTCGGCCCGGCGGGATGGCGGTCATCGAGTTCTTCCGCGCGGTCCGGCGGCTGGCAAGCGATCCGCGTACCCGGATCATCGATCTTACCGAATGGGACCCGCCGCTCGACCCGACGGACCTTAGCGCGCTGACCGCGGCTCGCTGGGTCGCGGAGTGCGTTTCCGGGTTCGAAGCGCGCTAGAGAGCCGCGGCCTTGCGGCGGCCGAGCTGCGACAGCGTGCGGAAGGTGATCGAGAAGCGAAGGGCGTCGCCGGGTGTGATGCGGTGCTCCCACTCGTGGCGGGCCTCGCCGGTCAACAGGTAGGCAGAACGCGGCTCCGCAGGCAGCTGCACGCGATGGAAGCCGCTGTCGGTGCGCTGGCGGAAACGGATCACCGCCGGCGCTCCAAGCGAAATCCCAATCACTTTGTCGAACACCGGCCGGTCGCGGTGCCAGCCGATGCCGGCGCCGGGGTCGTAGCGGGCGAGGAGCGCGTGGACGATCTCTTCGGGTTCCAGGCCGCCGAACGACGCGGCTTTGTCGCGAAGCGGCTGCAACCAATCAGGGAGCGGCTCGGCGGGCGCGAAGCTGGCGTCGTCGAAGTCGTAACGCCAGCCGAAAGTGTGGGTCTTGCGCTTGCCGGTCCAGCCGTGGAAGCGGAATGGCGATAGGTCCATTGCCTCAAGGTGGCCGATCAAGTTGCGCTCCTCGGCGGCATCAATGAAGTCGGGACAGTAATCGAGCCCGGGCACCAGCGCCTCCCCGAACAGGTCGGCGGTCATTGACCGAACAGCTCTTTGAGCTCGGACGGGCGCAGCTCCGGGGCGAGCTGGTCGAAGGTGCACTGCCGCGGATTCTTGTCCGGGCGCCAGCGCAGGAAGCCGGTGCCGTGGCGGAAGCGGCGGGCGGTGACCTGGTCGTAGCGCACCTCGACCACGAGCTCGTGGCGCAGCGGCTGCCATTGCGTCGTGCGTTCCGTGTTCCAGCGGCTGGGGCCGCCCGGGGCGCTGCCGGTGAAGCCAGGCGGTCCGATCAGGGACTCCAGCCGCTCGGTCAGCGCCGCCCGGTCCTCGGCTTTCAGCGCGGAGGTGAAGCCGACGTGGTGGAGAAGGCCATCGTCGTCAAACAAGCCGAGCAGCAGCGAGCCGACCTCGCGCTTCTTTTCGGCATAGCGGAAGCCGCCGACGACGCAGTCGGCGGTGCGCTGCTGCTTGACCTTGATCATTGCCCGCTCGCCGAACTTGTAAGGCAGGTCGAGCCGCTTGGCGATGACTCCGTCGAGCGCGCCGCCGCTGCGGTCGAGCCAGCTCTGCGCGCTTTGTCGGTCATGGGACTCGGGTGAGAGCAGGATTCCGTCCACCGCCTGCGCCGCGTGAAATCGCTCGAGTTCGGCGCGGCGCTCCGACAGCGGGTGATCGGCGAAATCGTCGCCGCCAAACGACAACAGGTCGAACAGCATCAGCTGCGCTGGCGTCTCGCCGGCGAGGCGGCGGATTCGGCTTTCCGCTGGGTGCAGCCGCAGCTGCAGCGCGTCGAACGACAAAACGTCGCCCAGTGGGATGATCAACTCGCCGTCGACCAGGAAGCGCGTTTCGGACAAGCTGCCCAGGATCTCGACCACCTCGGGGAAATAACGAGCAAGCGGCTTTCCCGATTTCGAAGTGAGCGTAACCGCCTCGCCGTCGCGCTGCGCGAGGCAGCGGAAGCCGTCCCACTTTGGCTCGTATTGCCAGCCCTCGCCATCCGGCAGCTCGGCCGCGAGCAGCGCTTCCATCGGCGCCCGGGGGGTCGCATCGGTTGTCATCGCTGCGGTTAATCCGTGGCGACCCGCGCGCGTTCCTCGAGCTCGCTTCGAAGCAGCGCAACTTCCTTGAGCAGGCGCTTCATGTCGGCGTTGCCGGCGACGGGGGCGGAAGACTCTTGCGCATCGCGCCCGACGAAATAGCTGGCGAACGTCGCGGTTATGTAGCCGAACACGGCGAGGCCGTAGATGGTCAGTAGCATCGTCAGCACACGGCCTTCGGTGGTCGCCGGCCAAAAATCGCTGCCGAGGCTGGCGACCAGCATCCCGGTCCACCACAAGGCATGGCCGTAGTCGGTGAAGCCGCCATCCACTTCCGCGGCATTTTCGAAGCTGAGCATTCCGGCGGCGCCGAGCAGAATCACCAGCAATGTCAGGCCGGCGACGTAGATGAAACCGCGGCGGGCGAGCGTCGCCTTGAGCGCGTTCATGCTGCGGTTGGCAGTGCCGACTATGCGCACCAGCCGGATCCCGCGCAGCGCCCGGGCCGCCCGCAGGAAACGCAGGGCCCGGAACAGCCGGAGGGCCGGCACCGCAAGCGCCAGGATTGTCAGCCAGTTCGACTTCAGGAACGGCTGTTTAGCCGGCGCCAGCGCGAAGCGGACGGCGAACTCGATGATGAAGATGATCCAGATGACGGTGCCGACCGTTTCCAGCAGATCGGTGCTCCCCGAGACCAATTCCCACACGACGATCGCCAGCCAGGCGAGGCTGAGCAGCGCCATCGGCACCGTCAGCCATTCGTCGAGGTCGTCCAACAGCCGCCACCGCAGCCTTGCCGATGCCATCTCGTCCTCCGTTGTCTGATCAGCTGTCGTTGGACAGACGCTCGGAGGGGGCGGTGAGTGCCGCGGGCTCGCGCAGGCGCCTTTGCGGGGCACAAAAAAAGCCCCGCTGGAGGCGGGGCTGTTTGGAAGGGGTTGGCGCGTGGGCCCCGGATCGGGTCCGGGGCAACGCAAACCTTCGCGCCGCGCTTTGCGCGGCTGAGGTTTGCGTTGGTTGCGGGGGTAGGATTTGAACCTACGACCTTCAGGTTATGAGCCTGACGAGCTACCGGGCTGCTCCACCCCGCGGCACCAACAAAAAAGCCGCCGCTCGGTCGAGCCGGCAGCGGCTAATTGTAACGTTGTGAATGGGTTTCGACGAAGCGCCTGCTGCAAAGCCTGGCGGCGACCTACTCTTCCACTGCTTAAGCAGTAGTACCATTGGCGCTGTCCGGTTTCACGGCCGAGTTCGGGATGGGATCGGGTGGGTCACGGACGCTATGACCACCAAGCTATGAAGCAGGCGCTCACGTCGAATTCTAGAAATCGTGCACATTCGTTTTCTTAGGCGTCATCTAGCCGAGATGTAATCGAACCGATCGGCAGCAAAGCTGTCGATGATGGTGCAAATTCATCAAGCGCGAAATGAGTAATTAGGACCGGTTAGCTCCACGCATTACTGCGCTTCCACACCCGGCCTATCAACGTGGTGGTCTTCCACGACTCTAAGATACCTTATCTCGAGGGAGGCTTCCCGCTTAGATGCTTTCAGCGGTTATCCCGTCCATGCATAGCTA
>JACCSV010000027.1 GCA_013812805.1 Sphingomonas sp.
CGGAGCTGCGTCGACTTGCCGACCCCCTCCCCGCCTTCGAGGCTGATGAATCGCCCGCGAGCTGGCGTGCTGGCGCTCACGCCATTCCGAGCAGCGACTTGAAGCCGACCCAGGCGCGGGTGAAAAAGCCGGCTTCGCCGACCGCCTCGCCGGCGACCAGCGGCACCGTCTGCGGTGGCGTGTCGCCGGTGCTGACGACCAGGTCGGCGATGTGCTGGCCCTTGGCGATCGGCGCCTTCACCGGCCCGTCGTAGCGGACCTTCACCTGGAATGTGTCGGACGACAGGCCCGCCGGAAGCGTCACGGCAAGATTGCGCGGCGCGATCAGCGGCACCTCGCTGCTGTCGCCGAGCTGGACCTTGGCGGTGGCCACTTGCGCGCCCTGCTTGAACAAGGGCCGAGTCTGCCAGGCATTGAAGCCCCACTCCATCAGCCGCGTCGATTCCTGGATGCGAGCGTCCCAGCTGGACAGACCGGCAACGACGCCGATCAGGCGTCGCCCGTTCTGCTCGGCCGACCCGGTGAAGCCATAGCCCGCCTCGTTGGTATGACCGGTCTTGAGCCCGTCGGCGCCGGCAACCTTGCCGAGGATCGGGTTTCGGTTGCCCTGGGTGATCGCCTGGCCGGAGCCCAGGGTCTTGCCCCAGGTGAAGCTCGGCCGCCCGTAGAATTGCTTGTACAGCTTGGGATGGTTCTCGATCGTCGCCCGGGCGAGGGTGGCAAGGTCGCGGGCGGTGACATAGGTGCGGCCTTCGTCCGGCCAGCCGTTGCTGTTGCCGAAATTGCTGTTGGTCATGCCGAGCTTGCGCCCGAGCGCGTTCATCTGCTCGACGAACGCCTGCTCGGTGCCGGCGATGCACTCGGCGAGCACTACGGAAGCGTCGTTGCCGGACAGAGTGACGATGCCATGAAGCAGGTTTTCGACGCTGACCTGCTCGTTCACCGACAGGAACATGGTCGATCCCGCCTGTGGCCCATGCCATTGCCGCCAGGTCTCGGGCCGCACCGTGCAGGTCTTGCTCAGCGGCAGCTTGCCGCTGTCGATCAGCTCGAACGCGACCTCTGTCGTCATCATCTTCGCCATCGACGCCGGCGGGATCCGCTGGTCGGCGTTCTTGGCCAATAGCACTGCGCCCGAGCTCAGGTCGATGAGGAAGCCGATCGGCGCCTGGGTATCGAGCTGCGGTGCCTTGGCGGGAGCGGGAGCGGCGATAAGGGCGGCGGCGGTGACGAGGAAAAATGCGCGCTTCATGGGACGATGGAAGTCCTTGGGCTAGGGTTGAGTGCCCTTCCTATCCGCGTGCAATCGCATCCGCCAGCAGCCCGATCGACATCGCGTAGAAGTTCGAGCAATTGTAATCGAGGATCGCCCGATAATTGGTGGTGATGAGGTAACCGGGGGCATAGGCGCCGTTAGTTTCCATCAGCGCCACCATCTCCGTGTCGGGAAGGCTTCGGCCGATCGACACGACCCCAAGCGCGCGCCACTCGGCAACGGTCAACCAGCGGCTGTGGCGGCGGAACACCGCCGCGCAGCGTGGCGGATTGATCCGGCTCTGGATCGCGGCGCGGTTGAGCGTCGGCGGGATCCGCGCGGGCACCGCCCAGGGGACGCCCCGCTTCCAGCCGGCTTGCTGCAGATAATTGGCGATCGAGGCGAAGGCATCGGGCTCGCTTCGCCAGATGTCGGCATAGCCATCCCCGTCGCCGTCGGCGCGCAGCCGAAGGACCACGGTCGGCATGAACTGCGGATAGCCGGTGGCGCCGGCATAACTGCCCTTGAGCTGCCAACGCTGAACCCCCTGGTCGAGCAGCTTCAATGCGGCGATGAACTCGCCTTCGAACATCGCCCGGCGGCGGCCTTCGTAGGCAAGGCTGGCAAGCGCATCGAGCAGGTCGAAATTGCCGGTGACCTGGCCGTAGCTGGTTTCCTTGCCGTAGATCGCCATCACCACCGACGGGTCGACGCCGGTGCGCGCCTGGATTCGCGACAGGTTGGGCCAGTGGTTGTAAAAGCGCGACTTGCCGCGGTTGATCAGCGACGAGGTAATGTGGCGGTCGAGGTAGGATGCGAATGACGGCGGTGCATTGCTGGCGCTCGGCGCGGTCGGCCGCTGCGCCCGGTCCAGCTCGATCGCGCGGCTGTTAACGCGAAGGCCGGGGATCACCGCCTGGATCGTCGCCTCGCGCACGCGCTCATTGCGCGCGCGGCCGATCAAATAAGCCTTATATTGTTCAAACCCGTTTGGGGCCGGCGCCATTGGTGCCTGCTGAGCATAGACCGGCTGTGAGTAGACCGGCGGAAGGTAGACAGGCTGTGGAATAGGAGGCGGTGAATACGTGCGGCGCCCCACCGTGACCGGCTGCGACTGCGCCATCTGCACGCGCGCCTCGGCTTTGGAAGTGAGGCGGCTGTCCTGTGCCTCGGCTGGGCCGAGCGCGAGGGCAATCAGGCCCGCAACCATCAAGCCAGCCTTGAAACGCAACTCCACTCTCCCTGCCCGGCTTACTGAAAAAACAGCCTAGGTCGTCTGGCCGTCCTCGCCTAACCGCTTCATCGCGCGCCTTGCACGACACGCCCGACGAACGTTATCGAAGCGAGGCTGAACGGGGGATGGGTGGCCGAGTGGTTTAAGGCAGCGGTCTTGAAAACCGCCGTGCGGGCAACCGTACCGTGGGTTCGAATCCCACCCCATCCGCCAGCCGTTGGTCGAAAATTGAGCGCCGCCTGTCGGCGCATTCGGCCGCCGCTACAGTGGCTATTGATCTGAGAAGCTTTGAATATCTCGTAATTTCAGCATGGACTTCGGCAAAGAATGTTCATCTTGCGTTCACGCTACAAATGTAGCACTCTACAAATGTAGCGTTGAAAAGGATTGCCGTGCTCAACAAGCTTCCGCCTCGTGAACGCCAGATCGTCGACCTGCTTTTCGAGCGGGGCGAGATGGCGGTCGCCGATATCTGCGACGCGCTCCCGGTCCAGCTCAGCGGCTCGGCGGTGCGGGCGATGCTCAAGCGGCTTGAGGACAAGGGCTATGTGCACCGCACCGAATCCGAGCGCGGCTTTTTGTTCAGTCCGGCTTTCTCGCAGAATGCGGCGCGCAAGTCGGCGCTGAGCGAAGTCGTCCGGGTATTCTTCAACGGCTCGCCGGCGGGCGCCGCGACGGCGCTGCTGGGGATGTCCGACCCGCTCGACACCGAAGAACTGGACGAGCTCGAGCAGATGATCGCTCGAGCCCGCGCCGCCAAGGGGGGAAAATGATGGCAACGATCCTGCTTCTGGCAGCCAAGTCTTTTATCGTCGCCGGCGGCGCGCTGCTGCTGCTTCAGCTGATGCGCAAGCGCTCGGCGGCAGACCGCAGCTGGATCGCCCATCTGGCGCTGATCGCGCTGCTGCTGCTCCCGGTCGCGGTCCTCACCCTGCCCTCGCTCGACGTCGAAGGCCCTGCCGGCCTAGTTGGAGATGGCGAGCAATCCGCGCCGTCCTTGCCGGCGCCGACAGCCGCGTTGCCGGCGGGTCAGGAGCCCGCTACCGCGACCGCCCCCTTTCCCGCCGTTCCGCCAAGCGAAGCCCCGTCGTCAGCAGGCACGGCGTTGGACTGGGTCTCCTGGGGCTATCTTCTTCCGGCTGCAGTGCTCCTCCTGCTTACCTTGATCGCGCTGGCCCGGCTGTTCGTGCTGAAGTCGCGGGCGACGGTGCTGGTCGAGCCCGAGTGGCTGACCGCGCTTGCCCACGCGCAGCGGCGAATGGGTTTCAAGCATGGCACCGCGTTGCTGACCAGCGACGAGCTGCCTTCGCCGATCAGCTGGGGCGTTATTCGCCCGGTGATCCTGCTCAACACCGAAGCCGCCAGCTCGCACTCGGAAGCCGAGGCGATCATCACGCACGAGCTGGCGCACGTCGCCCGGCTCGACTGGGCAAAGCTGCTGGTGTCGCGGGTTGCGGTTGCGCTGTTCTGGTTCAACCCCTTCGTCTGGCTGCTCGCCCGCGAGGCGCATCAGCTGCGCGAGGAAGCGGCGGACGACACCGTGCTAGCCGCCGACATCGAGGATACGGATTATGCCAGGCTTCTGGTCGGCGTCGCCCGCCACGAATGCCGCGGCCTGCTGATCGGCGCCCATGGAGTCGCGCCCAGCCGCAATTCGCTATCACGCCGGATCAAGCGCGTGCTGGACACCGCGACCGCGCGGGCTCCGGGCGGCTGGCGCTGGGCCTCGGCGGCGGGCTTCTTCGCGGCGGGCATGGCGGTGCCGGTCGCGGCTCTCAACCTCGTCGCGCCACAGTCTGCCGACACCGTGCTCCCAAAGGTGAGCGCCGTTGCTGAGCGTCAGGCTTACCACCGCGGAGACGCGCCGCCGAAGGCTGTCGCCCGGAATATTCCGGAGATCATTTCGGACAGTACGTCGACCGCGATCTCGGCAGCCGTGGCTGGGACGGCCGGCATCGCGACGGCAGCAGGGGGCGCCCCGAACGCTGTGGTCGCCCGATCTGTCGCTCCAAATGGTGCCACGGTCACGACGTTGGCCAACGGAACGACGATCGCAAAGGCGCCCAGCGGGGCGACGGTCACCGTTCACCCCTCCGACAAGCAAGGCCGCAGACGCATCGTGTCGCAAGCTCCCAATGGCGCCATCGTCGAGTCATTCGCCGGCAAAAATGATCCCGTACCCGTGCACGGCCCAGTTGGACGCAATAACGACGAGAGCGTGCTCGAACGCGTGATCCAGATGCGCGCGGTCGGTGTGACGCCGGAATATGTCTCCTCGATGCGCGCCGCAGCGCCGCACCTCGGCCGGCTCGATGGAGATGACCTGGTCGAGCTCAAAGCGGTCGGCGTTACTCCCGCGTACGTCCACGACCTAGCCAATGCCGGTTTCCGCAACCTCAGCAAGGACAGGCTCGTGGAAGCCCGGGCGATGGGAATCCGGGGCGACTACATCCGTGCCTTCGCGGCAGTCGGCTATTCCAACCTTTCGCTCGATCAGCTGGTCGAGCTTCGCGCCGTCGGAGTGACGCCCAGCTACATCGAGAAGCTCCGACGCGCGGGCTACGGCCGCTTCAGCGTCGACAAGCTTGTCGAGCTGCGAGCGGTTGGCGTCGACCCGGACGATCTGAGGCGCGACGGCAGCTGATCGCGCTCCGGCTTACCTGACCTTCTGACACCTCAACATTCTGACGGAAAAGACGCCCAATCTCGGGCGAGCGGGCGGACTTTGCCCAGCAACTGAAGGAGACCTCTCATGAACCGGCTCTTCGCTTTTTTCGCCGCGCTCACCCTGACCGCGATCACCGTGTCCTCGAGCTGCCTTGCAAGCTCTGCCGACAACATCCGCTTCACGCTGCACCCGAGCAAGCGCGCTGACCTCCAGCTCCAGCTTCGTTCTGGCTCCAGCGGCCGCGACGGCTCGATGGGCAGCTCATTCGCGGCCCATGAGCTTGCCGGGCTCGATGTCGCGGCGTTCCGTTCGCCCGGGAGCCACCCGATCCGCTTCGCGCTGCTGCGGGAAGCCGGCCGCGTCGACTGCGCGGGGAGCGGCGGGAACTCGAACGCGAGCGGGACCTGCACGCTCGTCGCGGACCCCGGCTTTGCACAGTTCCTGGTAAGCCGCGGGGTTGGACGAGCTGCGCGCGAAGAAGCCTATCATCTGACCATGGTCGGCGCGAGCCGGGCGCTGGTCGAGGCGATCCGCTCGGCGCGTTACCCGACGCCCGACATCGACGAGCTCACCGCATTGGCCGCGGTCGACGTCACGCCCGCCTACATTTCCGAGCTCTCCGGCAGCGGCTACAAGCCCGCCTCGCTCGACGACCTCGTGCAGTTCGGCGCGCTCGACATCACGCCCGCCTACATCGATGCGATGTCGAGAAGTGGCTACCGAAACCTCGATGCCGACGCGATCGTCCAGATGAAGGCGGTCGGAGTCACTCCGGACTATGTGACCCAGCTCGCCCGCACCGGCTATCCGAACCTGTCGGCGGACAACATCGTCCAGTTCAGGGCACTGGATGTCAGCGCCGACTTCATCGCCGGCTTCGAGCGGCTTGGCTATCGCGGGCTCTCCGCCGACACCCTAGTGCAGCTCAAGGCGCTCGACGTCACTCCGCAGTATGTGACAAATCTGCGCCGGGCCGGGATCGCGCTTCCGAGCGCGGACCAGTTGGTCAAGCTTCGCGCCGTCGGCTTCTCGCCCAACAACCGCAGTTGATCGACTGCGCAGGGCGGGTCGTTCGTGTTGAGCCACCCCGCCCGCCCGTTGGTCGATTGCGGCTGGTCCGGATCACAAATCGGTAGAAAATTTACTTTAAAGGGGATCACCATGTTGCGTAAAATCTTACGCGCTCAGCTGCTCGCAAGCGCCGCCATATTGGCTCCGGCGACCGCGCTCGCGCAGACCGCGCCGGCGCCGACGACGGACCCGGCCGTGGTGCCGCCGCCGATCGCAACTCCGGTCGAAGGCAAGCGTGTCTACACTCCGGCCGACTTCGCCCGCTTTGCCCCGAAGACCGCCTTCGACATGCTCATCCAGGTCCCAGGTTTCACCATCCGCGGGGCAGTTCAGGAGCGCGGCCTCGGCCAGGCGTCCGAGAACGTGCTGGTCAATGGCAAGCGGATCGTCAGCAAGAATTACGGCGGCGGCGCTGGCGGCGCAGCCGACGAGCTTCAGCGCACCGCCATCGCCAACGTCGAGCGGATCGAGATCGTCGAGGCGGCGAGCGTCGGGATTGCCGGCCTGTCGGGCCAAGTCGCGAATGTGATCATCAAGCAAGCAAAGAAATCCTCGGGGCAGTTCCAGTGGCAGCCCGACGTTCGCGCTCATTATGCCGAACCCAACCTGTTCCGCGGCAACGTCAGCTATACCGGCACCACCGGTCCGGTGGATTACACCCTGTCGGTCCGCAATCAGGCAAACCGCGGCGCCTTTGGTGGTCCGATCAGAATCTTCGATCCCGAACGCAACCTCATCGAAGAGCGTAATGAAGTGCTGCACAACGAGTCGGACCTGGTGACATTCCAGACCAAGTTCGGGTTGGATGGTCCGGGGTCGGCCGTCGGCAATCTGACGCTGGCTTACACGCCTTACCGGGCCCCGGGGTTCAGGGGCGATGAGCGTGAGTTCGTGTCCGGGGGGATGAGCGAGCGGACCACGAAGACCAAGCTCACCGGCTGGTATTACGACATCAATGCCGATTACGAGTTCGCATTGGGCCCGGGACGGCTGAAACTGATCGGCCTTCGCCACTGGGACAAGGAGCCGATCGTCACCACCCAGGTGACGCGGTTCGGCAGCGGCGCTCCCGACCAGGGCGTCCGGTTCGCCCGTGATTCGCGTATCTCCGAGACCATTGGCCGTGCCGAATATGGCTGGAAGATGGGCAGGAACGACATGCAGGTGACGGTTGAGCGCGCGTTCAACGCGCTCGACCAGAAGGGCGGACTTTTCTTCCTGTCGGACGACGGTGAGTTCGAGGAAGTCGACTTCCCCGAAGGCACCGGCAAGGTGACGGAGGTTCGTTACGAGGGGATTGCGACCCTCAGCCGGCCGCTAACACCGAGCCTGGACCTCCAGATCGCCGGCGGCGGCGAGATTTCGCACCTCGATCGCGTCGATGACGATCAGGAGGCGCGCAAGTTCTTCCGGCCCAAGGGCAGCCTCAATCTTGGTTGGCGGCCGGCCGAGGGTTGGGATGCCAGCCTGAAGCTGCGCCGCCGCGTCGGGCAGATCGACTTCTACGACTTCCTCGCGCAGCCGAGGCTCGCCGAAGACCGGGAGAATGCGGGCAACCCCGATCTTGTGCCTCCACAAAGCTGGGAAGCCGAAGTCGAGGTGGGACGCGAACTCGGGGCCTGGGGCAAGACCCGGCTCAAGACCTATTATCACCGCATCGACGACATCATCGACATCATCCCCATCGGCGAGGATGGCGAGGGCATCGGCAACCTGCCGCGGGCGACCCGCCTGGGCGCCGAGAGCACCAGCACCATCAACTTCGACCCCATCGGGTGGACTGGAGCGAAGATCGATGGCTCGATCGGATTCCAGAAAAGCCGAGTCAAAGACCCGTTGACCGGCGAGAAGCGGCCAATCAGCGGCAACCGCGATTTCTGGTGGAACGCCAGCTTGCGCCATGACGTGCCTGGCACCGACTATGCCTGGGGCGCATCGATCAATTACAACCACTTCAACAGATTCTATTATCTGACCGAAGTCTTCCGCAGCTGGGAAGGACCCTATTTCGCCGGGGTCTTCGTTGAGCACAAGGATGTCATGGGACTGACGGTTCGAGCGAGCGTCAACAACGTGCTCAACGCGCGCCATCGGTTCGACAGGGTCGTCTATCAAGGCCGAAGGGACGAAGCTCCGATTGCCTTCTTCCAGGAGGCTAACCAGTTGATCGGACCCATCTTCAACTTATCCGTCCGCGGCACCTTCTGACCCCTTCCCCATGGCTGGCGCCGACTCCCGACGCCCGCTAGAGCAGCCCCCGATTTGACCAAGATCGGGGGCTATTTACGTGGGTGAGCCGAAAATCCTGCCGTTTGACTGGGCCGACCCGTTCGACCTGGAGGGGCAGCTGACCGACGAGGAGAAACTCGTCCGCGATACGGCAGAAGGCTACGCTCAGGAGAAGTTACAGCCGCGCGTCACCAAGGCGTACATGGATGAAAGCTTCGACCGCGCGATCCTGTCGGAGATGGGCGAGCTCGGCCTGCTCGGAGCGACCGTCCCCAACGAATATGGCGGCGCCGGCCTTGGCTATGTCAGCTA
>JACCSV010000058.1 GCA_013812805.1 Sphingomonas sp.
GGATCGGCGGCAGCTCGCCTTCGAAGGCGACGTCGACGACGGCGCCGATCACCTGGGCGACGCGGCCGACGAGGTTGCTGGTGGTCGCAGGCGCCTGGTTTCCTGCAGCCGCGACGTTGGCCGGGGCTTTCTTGCGGGGCTTGGTTTCGGGAGCGGCGGTTGCCATGGTCAAGTTCCTTGCTTCGGTTCGTTACAGCGCTTCGGCGCCTGAAATAATCTCGATCAGCTCGGTCGTGATGACGGCCTGGCGCTGGCGATTATACTTGATCGACAGCTTGTTGATCATGTCGCCGGCGTTGCGCGTCGCATTGTCCATCGCCATCATCTGGCTGCCGTAGAAGCCGGCCTGATTCTCCAGCAGCGCGCGATAGACCTGCACGGCGATGTTGCGCGGCAGCAGAGCCGCCAGGATCTCATCCTCGTCCGGGTCATATTCGACCGCGGCAAGGCCGGGCGCGGAAGCAGTGTCGGCGGCTGCCGCCTTGACGGGAATGATCTGATCGACGGTCGGTTCCTGGACCATGGTCGAACGGAAGTTGGCGTAAGCAAGGTGCGCGACATCGAAGCGGCCGCTTTCGAACCGGTCGACAATATCGTCGGCGATCGCCTGCGCGTGCTTGTAGCTTGGGGTCTTCATCTCACTGGTGTCGAACTGACCGACGATGGCCTTGGGAAACACCCGCTCCAGGACTGGGCGGCCCTTGCGCCCAACGATGTAGAAATGGACGATTTTACCGTCGCGGATCAGTTGCTCCGCCTTGCGGCGCGCGGCGCGAACGACGTTGCCGCTGAACGCTCCGGCAAGGCCGCGGTCGCTGGTGGCGACGACGATCAGATGCGTGTCGTCCTTGCCGGTGCCGGCAAGCAGCTTCGGGCTTTCCGGACCCGCCGTGACCCGGCTCGCCAGCGACTGCACGACATCGCGCATCCGCTCCGAATAGGGGCGGGCGGCGGTGGCATTCTGCTGGGCGCGCCGAAGCTTCGACGCCGCAACCATGTTGAGCGCCTTGGTGATCTTCTGCGTCGACTTGACCGAGCCGATGCGGAGCTTGAGGGCCTTCAGCGAAGCCATTTACGCAAACTGCTTCCCGAACTCGCCGAGCGCGCTCTTGAGCTTGCCGGCCGTGTCGTCGTCGAGCTGCTTGGTCTCGCGGATGGCCTTGAGCACTTCGCCATGCTCGGAGCGCAAATAGCTGAGCATTGCCGCCTCGTAGCGCGTGATGTCCCGGACCTCGACGGTGTCGAGGAAGCCCTGGGTGCCCGAATAGATGGACGCGACCTGCTCCTCGACCGGCATCGGCGCATATTGCGGCTGCTTGAGCAGCTCGGTCAGGCGAGCGCCGCGGGCGAGCAGGCGCTGCGTCGAGGCGTCGAGATCGGAGCCGAACTGGGCGAACGCCGCCATCTCGCGATACTGGGCGAGCTCCAGCTTGATCGAGCCGGACACTTTCTTCATCGCCTTGGTTTGGGCCGCGGAGCCGACGCGGCTGACCGACAGGCCGACGTTGATCGCCGGGCGGATGCCCTGGTAGAACAGGTCGGTCTCGAGGAAGATCTGGCCGTCGGTGATCGAGATGACGTTGGTCGGGATGTAGGCCGAGACGTCGCCGGCCTGGGTTTCGATGACCGGAAGCGCGGTCAGCGAACCGGCGCCATTGTCCTCGTTCATCTTGGCGGCGCGCTCGAGAAGGCGGCTGTGCAGGTAGAAGACGTCGCCGGGATAGGCTTCGCGGCCCGGCGGGCGGCGTAGCAGCAGCGACATCTGGCGGTAAGCGACCGCCTGCTTGGACAGATCGTCATAGACGATGACGGCGTGCATGCCGTTGTCGCGGAAATATTCGCCCATCGCGCAGCCGGTGTAGGGCGCGAGGAACTGCAGCGGCGCGGGCTCCGAAGCGGTGGCGGCAACGACGATGGTGTATTCCATCGCGCCGTTTTCTTCGAGCGCGCGGACGATCTGAGCGACGGTCGATCGCTTCTGACCGATCGCGACGTAGATGCAGTAGAGTTTCTCGCTCTCGGCGCCGGCCTCGTTGATTCGCTTCTGGTTGATGAAGGTGTCGAGAACGACTGCGGTCTTGCCGGTCTGTCGGTCGCCGATGATCAGCTCGCGCTGGCCGCGGCCAACCGGCACCAGCGCGTCGAGCGCCTTCAAGCCCGTCTGCACCGGCTCGTGGACCGACTTGCGCGGAATGATGCCGGGTGCCTTGACCTCGACGCGGCTGCGCTCGGTGGTCTCGATCGGGCCTTTGC
>JACCSV010000038.1 GCA_013812805.1 Sphingomonas sp.
CACGCGCACGCCATGCCAGTGAATGGTCGTTTCCTCGCGCAGCCCGTTTTCAATCATCACGCGCAGACGGTCGCCCTGCCGCGCGCGGATTTCCGGGCCGGGCACCTGGCCATTATAAGCCCAGACTCGGACATCAGGCTTGCCGTTTCCCAGCAGGTCCGCGGTGGCGGGAGCGGCTTGGAGCCGAACGTCGACGGCCCCATCTATTTGCTCTAGGCCATTAAGGCCCCATGTTCCTCGTGGAATCAGAAGCGCGGCCGCGCCCGCTGTGCCTGCCGCACCAGCGGCACTCATGAAGCCCCTCCGGCTTATATTTGCAACTCGTGAGCGCATGCGCGGTCCTCGTTTCCTCCCAAAAATGTCTAGGTGAGCCCCAACTTAAGGATTCCTATCGTTGGAAGGTCAAGGCCGTCGAGGCATTTTCTCCGCCACTGAGCCCCGCTTTTTCCAGCCCGCCCCAATAGCGGGTACGGACGCCTGGAACGGCAGCTGGGATCAAATCTAGCCGCGCTGCAAACTGCTGCGGGGGCGCTGGACGATCTCGGTCTCCGGCAACCTGGACTTGCTGGGCTGTTCGGCTTCATCGCTTCTTCCCGCTTCTTCAAAGCGTTGGCAGTATCGCGGTCCTTTTGCTGAAGGCGCTCATTCAGCGAACCCAATCGAATTTCTGCTGCCCGTCGAAGCTCAGTCGCATGTCTACTCATGTCCGAGCAGGAGTGTGTCAGAGTTGACATCATGGGAAACATAGAGCATTTGCGCCGGGTGATCCGGCTATTCCTCATGTTGCTGGCGAGTTTCTCGTTACTGGTTAGTCCGGCTGCCGGGGCGGCCAGCGCTGTTCTTGCCGCGGCTCCAAGCGAGTGCTCAATGTCCGGAGCGGAACTCGCTATGGCTGCTGATCACGAACACATGCCGTGCTGCACCCCTGAGTGCACCGCGCCTGCTGCTGCGGCCGTATTAGCTCCCAGCGATCTTGGGACGAGCGCATCAGCTGAACCGGAGCCGCGCCTGCTGCTTCCACGCTATTTTATGCTGCCGTCGGTCAATCCGGCTGCAACCGATCCACCTCCCCGACTCCATCTCGCCTGAAACCGGGCAGCCTTCGCGGCTGTCTCTGTTAGCGTTTGTCGTTGATGTCGCCGCTCTGACTGCGGTGTCGCAAGGTCAATGCTCGCGAAGCTTGGGATCCCGAGCTTCGCCAGAGTTATTCAAGGTGATGATGATGCTAAAGATCCAAAGTACCGCACTTCTTCTTATTGGCGCGTTCGCCCTCGCGGCGTGTGGTGAAAGCGGCGAAGCCAACACACAAGCTGGACAATCCGGCGCAGACGCCCAGTCAGCAGGCATGCCAGGCATGAACGGTGACGCACAGAGCGCCGAGGCCACGGGCCAGTCACACTCCGGGAATGGTGATATAACGGAGCTGTCGAGTGACAGCGTCACCATCTCCCATGGACCCGTTGAGTCGCTTGGGTGGCCCGCCATGACGATGACGTTCCAAGCTAAGTCTGGGCAGATGCTGCAGGGGCTGAACGTTGGCGATCCTGTCGATTTCCAGTTCCAAAAAGCCGGCGAGCAGTATCAGCTGACGTCGATCAAAAAAGCTCAGCGGTAGGAACGGGGGCGGCAGCCTCGCGCCGCCGCCTTCTCGCTTCGCGACAATTGGAATGGATAGCTGATGCTACCTCGACAAAGACGTTGCCTCGCTGCGGCGAGCGCGATCGCGGCCGTGTTCTCTGCGCCCGTCCAGGCGCAGGATACGCTCACCGCCCAAGACCCGCCGCAGGCATCGGCGGCCCGCAACAGAGCCGTGCTCACCCTTGAAGAAGCGCGTGCGATGGCCCGCGGGGATCAACCGGCAATTGCGGCATTTGCGCGGGAGGCCATCGCATCGGAAGAGGAGGCAGTCGCCGCCCGCAGCTTGCCCGATCTGCAAGTCAGCGTCGGGATTCAGAACTTCCCGATCACCGGCGATACTGCCTTCAGCCCGACCGACGACTTCATGAC
>JACCSV010000057.1 GCA_013812805.1 Sphingomonas sp.
GGGACATCCCGCTGCCGCTGCAGGTCAAGCTGCTACGCTTCCTGCAGGAACGGGTCATCGAGCGGATCGGCGGGCGCCAGCAGATCGCCGTCGATACGCGCATCGTCTGCGCCACCCACCAGGACCTGGAGGCGATGATCGCCGACGGCCGCTTCCGCGAGGATCTGTATTATCGCCTGGCGGAGATCGTCATCAAGATCCCGGCACTAGGCGAGCGCGCCGGCGATGCCGTGCTTCTGGCCCGCCACTTCGTCAATCGCTTCGCGCCGGAGATGAATGCCAGGGTGCACGGCCTGTCGCCCGACGCCGTCGCGGCTATCGACTCTTATCGCTGGCCGGGCAACGTCCGCGAGCTCGAGAACCGGATCAAGCGCGCGGTGATCATGGCCGACGGCAAGCTGGTTGGCGCCGAAGACCTCGACTTGCCGCGCAGCGATGGTGCCGCCGCCGCCGAGGTCAACATCAACCTGCGCGCCGCCCGCGAAGTCGCCGACCGCAGGGCGATCCGCCAGGCGATGAGCCGAACCGACAACAATATCTCGGGCGCCGCCAAGCTGCTCGGGATCAGCCGCCCGACGCTCTACGACCTCCTCAAGCAGTATCAGCTGTCCGCGTGACTTCACTGCGGTGGCTGTAGTACCCTGCGGTCGGGGGCAGCGCAGCAGATGGCGGACGTTTTTCTCTCTTATGCCCGGGAAGGTCTTGTCGCGGCCAAGCGCGTCGCGACGGGGCTGCGGTCGCACGGCTTCTCGGTGTGGTTCGACGAGCACCTCCCCGCCCATCGCGCTTATTCCGAAGTCATCGAGGAGCAGCTGGACGCGTCGGCGGCCGTGCTGGTGCTGTGGTCAGAGGCGGCAACCCGTTCGCAATGGGTTCGCTCGGAAGCAAACCGTGCCCGCGAGACAGGCCGGCTCGTCCAGGTGCGGCTCAACGATTGCCGGCTGCCGATGCCCTTCGACCAGATCCAGTGCGCCGACCTTCGCGATTGGTCGGGTGATCCGCACGCGCCCGGGTGGGAACGAGCGCTCGAGAGCATTGCCGCGCTCGCCAAGCGAGAGCTGGAGCCAGCGACGCCGGAAATCGCGCCGGTCCGTCTAAGCCCTCAAGTTGGTCGACGAGCGATGTTGGTCGGCGCCAGCGCCGTCGCCGCTACAGCCGCTGCAGTCGTCGGCTGGCAGGTGCTCGGCAAGCCGCAGCAGTCGGCCGAAGCACAACTGCTGCTTCAGAAGGGGATGGATGCACTGCAGACCAACGACGCGCTCGACCCCGGCGATCGCAGCGCCAGTCTCCAGGCGATCGCGTTGCTGACAGATGCCACGAGGGCGGACCCGCAATCCGCCACGGCCTGGGGCGGATTGGCGATGGCCTATGCGTCACGCAAGAGAGCGGTCGCGAAGGGAGAGCGGACCGGCCTCGATTCCCGCAGCCGTGCCGCCGCCAAGACCGCGCTCGATCTCGACCGGCACGAGCCGAGAGCCGTTGGCGCTCTGCTGTTGCTGGACCCAGTTTACCGCAACTGGGAGGCCGCCGAGCGCGCCGCCCGCAAGGCGCTGCAAGACCATCCTCCGGCGCCGATCCTGCTGTTCATATTGTCGGACGTGCTTGGCAGCGTCGGGCGCTGGACCGAGGCAGCAGAAGTCAGCAGCAAGTTCGACCGCAGCAAGTTCCTGATCCCCGGCGCAGATCGCAAGGTCGTGATCAACCTTTGGGCCTCGGGCGACCTCCAGGGTGCCGACGGCGCCCTTCAGGCGGCCGTAGAGGACTGGCCGCAGCATCCGCAGATCTGGCGCATCTGGCTCGCTTACCTGACATACAGCGGCAGGCCCTTGGAGGCCTTGCAGATCTTGCGGGAGGGCGCTGAGCGGCCGCCGCAACTGACGTCGGACTTCGTCGCCACGATCCGCGCGACGGCGCAGGCGCTTGCCGAGCAGCGCGAGCCCAGGTCGGCGATCGATGCCGGACTCGCTTATCTCAAAGTCGATCCGTCCAAGGCGCTGCCGATCGCTCAGTCCTGCGCGGCTCTCGGTGACCAAAGCGCGGCGCTCGATATCTTGCGCGGCTATTATTTCAGTGAAGGCGAATGGGCCGCCCTGGCCCCTCGCTGCGGTGATGAGGACCGGATCACCAGCCCGTTGTTCGAGCCGCCGATGCGCACTCTATGGAAGCAGCCAGGTTTCGCCCAGCTGCTAGAAAGGATCGGCCTCATGGCCTACTCGCTCCAGTCGCGAACGACGCCCGATTACCGACGCGCGACTTGAACAGCCTGCCGTAATCTCCTGCTTCGGCTGGCGATCCGCATTGCCCGCGCCGGCTCCGCGGACTAGGCCGTTCCGATGCTTGCAAACCCCAGCAAGGCCTTCGCTTGAATGGCCAGGGATGAGGATGTCACTCGGTTCATCGAGTCGAGCTTCCCCTCGGTGTGGTCGCTGGAAGTGCTGTTGCTGCTGAGGCGGGAACAGCGCGGCTGCACCCGCGACGAGTTGGTCGAGGCGCTAAGAGCGAGCGATCTCGTCATCGATCAGGCGCTGGCCTCGCTGGTTGCCGGGGGGCTTGCGGCGTTGGATGACGGCGGCCTGGCGATGTACATGCCTGCATCGAAAGAAATTTCGCTTCTGGTCGACAAGACCGAGGATCTCTACGCCAAGCGCCCCGACGCGGTGCGCCGGACGATCATCTCCGGTTCGATGAGCGGCCTTACCGCCTTCGTCGATGCGTTCCGGCTGCGGAAGGACTGACGCGTGCACGATCTCTTCCCGGCCATCGTCTATCTGCTGTGCTTCCTCACCAGCAGCGCCTGCGCCTGGATGCTCGGTCGAAGCTATCGGCGCAGCCAGGCGCGGCTCTTGCTTTGGAGCAGCCTCTGCTTCTTCTTCCTCGCCGCCAACAATCTCGTGCTGGTCGTTGATCTGCTGGTCATCCCCGGCAACGACCTGAGGCTCGGGCGCTTGCTGTTCGCGCTCGCCGCCGTTGCTACCCTCCTGTTCGGCTTCATCTGGGATTTGGAGAAGGAGCGGTGACGCTGTACGATTTCCTCGCCGGCGTCGTTACGGCCGGCTTCCTTATCTCCGGGCTCTTCTTCTTTCGCTTCTGGCACCGCACCAGAGACGGGCTGTTCCTCGCCTTCGCGCTTGCCTTCTGGCTGCTCGGGCTCGCCCAGAGCATCCTTGCACTGGGCAATGTGCCGGTCGAGGAGCACAGTTGGATATTCCTGATCCGCCTCGGCGCCTTCGCGCTGATCCTGGCAGCGATAATCCGCAAGAATCGCGGCCGGGCGTAGCGGCTAGGCCAGCCGCTCGGCCAACTCGGCAACTTCCAGCCAACGCTGTTCGGCAGCGTCCTTCTGCTCGCGTTTGGCCCTAATACCGTCGTTCAGCGCGTGGAATCTCGCGGGGTCGCGACCGTACAAGTCCGGATCCGAAAGCGCTTCTTCGTCGGCGCGGATGGATACCTCGATCCGCTCGATCTCGCCCGGCAGCCGATCGAGGTCGCGCTGATCCTTGAAGGAGAGTTTTCGGCGTTCCTCGCCGGTACGGGGAGGTGGCAGGCCGGAGCCCTGACGGAGGGGGCTCTGAGCCTTCGCGCCGCCCCCTCCACCACCAAGCTTCGCTCGGCGGTTCCCGTCCCCGTTCCGAGGAGGAGCCTTGCGCCTCGCCCAATCCTCGTACCCACCGGCAACGATATCGACCTTGCCCGACCCGTCGAGGCCCAGCGTCACCGTCACCGTCCGGTCGAGGAAATCGCGGTCGTGACTGACCAGCAGCACCGTGCCTTCATAATCGGCGATGACTTCCTGGAGCAGGTCGAGGGTTTCCAGGTCGAGATCGTTGGTTGGCTCGTCGAGCACCAGCAGATTTGCCTCGCGGGCGAATTCGCGGGCGAGCAGCAGCCGCGAGCGCTCACCACCGGACAGCGAGCCGATCGGGGCGTCGGCGATGCCCGGATCGAACAGGAATTCCTTGAGATAGCCCTTGATGTGCTTCTTGAAGCCGCGCACCTCGATCCACTCGCCGCCGTTGGCGAGCACGTCGCGCACGCGCCTAGTCGGCTCCATCAGCTTGCGCTGCTGGTCGATGACGATTCCCGACAAGGTTTTGGCCAGGGTCACCCTGCCGCTGTCCGGCTTGAGCTCGCCGGTGAGCAATTTGAGCAAAGTCGACTTGCCGGCGCCATTGGGGCCGACGATCCCGATCCGGTCGCCGCGCTGGATGCGAAGCGTGAAGTCGCGGATAATGGGGCGCTCGAAACTCTTGGTGACCGCCTCCGAATCGATCACGGTTTTCGAGCGGACGTCGTCCTTGGCCAGCGCCAGCTTCGCCGTGCCGCCGCTGCCGAGCATCGCCGCGCGTTGAGCGCGCATCTCGCCAAGCTTGGCCAGCCGCCCCTGATTGCGACGGCGCCGAGCGGTCACTCCGCGTTCGAGCCAGCGAAGTTCGACGGCGAGCTTGGCGTCGAGCTTCTCCGCGGCCCTCGCTTCCTCCTCGAAAACCTGTTCGGTCCAGGCATCGAAGCCGCCGAAGCCGATTTCGGCGCGGCGCAGCGTGCCGCGATCGAGCCAGATGCAGCTGGTGGTCAATCGCTTGAGAAAGGTGCGGTCATGGCTGATGACGATGACGGCGCCGGAGAAGCGCCCGAGCCACTCCTCGAGCCAGGCGATGGCGGCGAGGTCGAGGTGGTTGGTGGGCTCGTCCAGCAGCAGCACATCGGGCGCTTGCGCCAGCGCCCGCGCGATCGCCGCCCGGCGCCGCTCGCCGCCGCTGGCAGTTGCCGCCGGCCGCGCAAGGTCGATGCCGATCTGGTCGGCGATCGCTGCTGCATCATGCGCCGGCGGAGCGCGTTCGCCGCCAAGCACCCAGTCCTGCAAGGTGCCGTCGCCCGGCATCTTCGGGTCCTGCTCCAGCAGCACGACATTGGTCCCGGAAACGATCGTCCGTTTGCCCTCGTCGGGGTCGATCTCACCGGTCAGGCATTTGAGCAGCGTCGTCTTGCCCGCCCCGTTGCGACCGATCAGCGCCAGCCGGTCGCGTGCCCCGACGTAAATATCGAGGCCCCGGAACAACCAGCCTTCCCCCTGCACCAGGCCGAGATTCTCGTACGCAAGGATCGGGGCGGCCATAGCGGCGTCGCCTAAGCAATTTAAGGGAGCGATGGAAACCCGCCGCCGCTGTTGCCGATTTGCCGCAAACGCTTGCTGAACGGAGTTAGTCCGCGGCATTCATAGGCCATTCAATGGTTTGTGCTAGAAGCCCTGTCAGAGAATCGACATGCGCCTATTCAGCACCCTCCTTGCGGCCACCTTTGCGGTAGGCCTGATCGCCTCCCCCGCGGCGGCCCAGAAGCATTCGCGCGACGACGCCGACCGGGCGTTCCGTGCGACCGTCGAGGGCCGCTCGATGCCGCTTCCCAAGATCGAGAAGAGGGTGATGCCCTTCATGGGCGGCGCCGACTATCTCGGACCTGAATTCAAGGGCGAGACCTATCGGCTCAAGTTCATCAAGAACGGCCGGGTGATCTGGGTCGACGTCGACGCCGCCACTGGCCGGATCAAGCGCAAGTCGCGATAAACTCCCCGCCGCATTGACTTTGCGGCTGTCAGCCCCAGCTTTCGTTCCGCCCAAGCAACCGTTCAGCTTTGCGCGTGTTGAGTAGCCGAACGTCTCCAGGGGACTAGACCACATGCGCGTACTGATCGTCGAAGACGAACCCAATCTGGGCCGCCAGCTGCGCTCGACGCTGGAAGGGGCGGGCTATGCCGTCGACCTCGCCACCGATGGCGAGGATGGTCATTACCTGGGCTCGACCGAAACCTACGACGCGGTCGTTCTCGACCTCGGCCTCCCCGAGATTGACGGGCTGACGGTGCTCGACCGCTGGCGCAAAGAAGGGCGAAAGATGCCGGTTCTGGTGCTGACCGCGCGCGACAGCTGGTCGGACAAGGTCGCGGGCCTCGATGCCGGCGCCGACGACTATCTCGCCAAGCCGTTCCAGACCGAGGAATTGATCGCGCGCCTTCGCGCCCTGATCCGCCGCGCCTCGGGGAATGCCTCGTCCGAGCTGATCGCCGGCGATATCCGGCTGGACACTCGTTCCGGCAAGGTCACCAAAAGCGGCGAGCCGGTGAAGCTCACCGCCCAGGAATACAAGCTGTTGTCCTATCTGATGCACCACAAGGGCAAGGTGGTCAGCCGCACCGAGTTGATCGAGCATATCTACGACCAGGACTTTGACCGCGATTCCAACACCATCGAGGTGTTCGTCACGCGCATCCGCAAGAAGCTCGGCGCCGACGTCATCACCACCATCCGCGGCCTCGGCTACAGCCTCGAGGATCCCGGCGCTTGAATGACCAGGCCGCCCCGATGACGGCGGCCCCGGCGCGAACCGAACGGAGCGCGCAGCGCCAGCGCTCGCGCACCGGTTCCCTGACCCGGAGGATGATCGGGGTTGCCGGGCTGTGGATCGGCATCCTGCTGCTGATCGGCGGCTTTGCCCTCGACCGCGTCCTCACCCGCTCGATCGTCGACAATTTCGACGACCAGCTCGAATATGTGCTGAAAACCGCGTTGATCGCAGCGGCCGAGATCGGCCCCGACGGTGAGGTCCGCTTCAGCCGCCCGCCCGCCGACCAACGCTTTATCGAGGCTTATTCAGGGGTCTATTTCCAGGTCTCCGGCGAAGGAGCCGACACTTTTCCTTCACGCTCGCTGTGGGATCGCCGCCTGCGCGTCTCGGGCGGACATTTCGACACCGAACCGCACATCTACGACACCATGGAGTTCGCTGACGAACCGCTTCGGGTAGCGGAGCTCGACGTGATTCTGCCTGGCTCCCCCATCAGGTGGCGCTTCCAGGTCGCCCAGTCGCGCGAATTCATCGACCGCCAGATCGGCGAGCTGCGCGAGACGCTGATCTGGAGCTTCGCGCTGCTTGGTTTCGGCTTGCTGGTGCTGGCGGCGCTGCAGACGGTTTACGGACTGTGGCCGTTGCGCCGGGTGCAGCGGGAAGTGGTGGCGATCCGTTCGGGTACTAAGGCCCGCATCTCGGACGACTTCCCCACCGAAATCCGGCCGCTGACCGAGGAAATCAACCAGCTGCTTGAGCATAGCGAGGAGCAAGCGGAGGAAGCAAGGCGCCACGCCGGCAACCTCGCCCACGCGCTCAAGACGCCGCTGACGGTCATTACCAACGCCGCCACCGCACAGGCGCCCGACCTTGCGAACAGCGTCTGCCGGGAAGCTTTGGTGATGCGGCGGCAGGTCGACCATCACCTCGCTCGTGCGCGCGCCCTCGGCCGCCGCGCTTCGGCGCAAGCGCGCGCCTGCGTCTGGGATAGCCTTCAGGCGGTCCAGCGCGCGGTCGACCGCCTGTACGAAAACGCCACCGTCGACATTGCCGGCGACAAGGCGGCGGAGGTCCGGGTCGAGCGTCAGGACCTCGACGAGATGCTCGGCAACCTCGTCGAGAATGCCGCCAAATACGGCAATGGCCGGGTCTTCGTGACGGTTGAGAATCATGCCTCGACGATCGATATCTGTGTCGAGGACGACGGGCCGGGCATTCCCGAAGCCGATCGTGGCCTGCTGTTTTCGAGGGGCGTACGGCTCGACACGACCGGCAAGCCCGGCACCGGCCTAGGCCTCGCGATCGTTCGCGACGTTGCCGAGATCTATGGCGGTTCGGTTCGCCTGGAGGAGAGCGAGGACCTCGGCGGGCTGCTGGCCCGGCTGACGCTTCCGGCGGGGTAGGAAAACAGCCATGCGCCAGCTAGTGGCCCGCTCGTGACCGCAACCATCTACCCGCTGAAGGCGGCGCCCGAGCCCTCTCTCGATGCGCTGTTCGACCTCGTCGCCGAGGACATGAACGGCGTCAATGCGGTTATCCTCGAACGCATGCAGAGCAAGGTCGCGCTGATTCCGGAGCTCGCCGGGCATCTGATCGCCGGCGGCGGCAAGAGGATGCGGCCGATGCTGACGCTGGCCGCGGCCCGACTGCTCGATTATTCCGGGACTCGCCACCACAAGCTCGCCGCCGCGGTCGAGTTCATCCACACCGCGACGCTGCTTCACGACGACGTGGTCGACGGCTCCGGGACCCGCCGGGGCAAACGTACGGCCAACCTGATCTGGGGCAATCCGGCGAGCGTTCTGGTCGGCGATTTTCTATTCAGCCGCGCCTTCGAGCTGATGGTCGAGGACGGCAGCCTGAAGGTGCTCAAGATCCTCAGCCGCGCCTCCAGCGTGATTGCCGAGGGCGAAGTTGAGCAGCTGACGGCGCAGCGGCGGGTCGAAACCGCCGAGGAGCAATATCTCTCGATCATCAGCGCCAAGACCGCCGCCTTGTTCGCCGCCGCCTGCCGGGTCGCCCCGGTGGTTGCCGAAGCCGGCGAGGAAGCCGAACTCGCGCTCGATTGCTTCGGCAAGCATCTGGGCATTGCTTTCCAGCTGACCGACGACGTCATCGATTATACATCTGACTCCGAAGTGATGGGCAAGGGCGTTGGTGACGACTTCCGGGACGGCAAGATGACCCTGCCGCTGATCCTCGCTTATGCTCGCGCCGACGAAGCGGACCGGGCGTTCTGGCGGGCCGCTGTTTCCGGGGAGCGGGCGGCCGACGAAGATCTCGCGCGCGCAATCGAGCTGATGCGCTCGAGCGGAGCGCTTGCCGATACAGTCGAGCGGGCGCGCTACTACGCTCGACGCGCTATCGATGCGCTGGCGCCGTTTCCGGCCGGCAAGGCGAAAACAGCGCTGACCGAAGCCGCGGAATTCGCGGTATCCCGCGCTTACTGAGGTTTGGCCCGCGCGCCGCGAGCGGTGCGCAGCAGGCCGGCTGCGATTACGACCAAGGCGCTACCCAGCGATATTGCCGCCAAGCCATTTCTCATTCCATCGCTAAGCGACTCAACCAGCAGCGCCGGCGTCGCCAGCGCCCACAACATCGCCAGGCCGGCTAGCGGCGTTCGATGTTCCTTGACCCGAAACGGATGCACGACGTGGACCGGAGCAAAAGTCATAATCAGCAGAATGGAAACGGCGATGGCATTCACCGGCTGCCCCGACTGCAGCACGAAGAAATAGAAAGCGACGACATTCCACAGCGCCGGAAAGCCGCGGAAATAGCCGTCGTCCGTCTTCATATCGCGCCGAGCGAAGACGTAGAGCGACGAACTCAGGATTGCCGCGCACAGCGGCATCGCCAGCGCCTCGGGCAAGTAGCCGCCCCGCCAGATGAACAGCACCGGCAGGAACACGTAGGTCAGATAGTCGATGACCAGGTCGAGCGCTTCACCGTCGATCCGCGGTAACCGCTCGCGCACTTGCGCCGCCCGGGCAAGGGTTCCGTCGATGCCGTCGATGAACAGCGCCAGGAACAGCCACAGCAGGGCTTCACGCTGTTCGCCGCGCTCGATCGCGAGCAAGGCGATGAACGCGACGACCACGCCAAGCGAGGTGAAGAGGTGCACGCCCCAGGCGGCGGCGAGGGCTCCTGCACCCGGACGTGAACGATCATCCATGTGCGGCTAACGACAGCACACAGTTGACCGTTCCACGTTGGCCGTTACGGCCTCGAAACTGGGAGCCGCAGCATCGCGTTGTGCGTGCTAGCTGTACCGCCGGAGGCTTCGCCGAATGCTCGAGACTGGCCGCAATTGCTGGCGCATCGTCAAGGCCGACCGCGCCGCTGTCGTGGTCGACGCTGCGAATTACTTTGCCTTGGCGCGGCAGGCGATGCTTTGCGCCAAGTCGCAAATCCTGCTGATCGGCTGGGATTTCGATACTCGAATCTGCCTCGATTATGACGCCGATGACGGTGCACCGAACGAGCTTGGCAAATTCCTCACCTGGCTTCCCAAGCACCGGCCGGGGTTGCAGATTCACATCCTGAAATGGGACCTTGGCGCGGTTTATCTGCTCGGGCGCGGGACCACGATCCTACGGCTGATGCGCTGGGCGCGGAGTAAGCAGATTCACTTTAAGCTCGACAGCACCCACCCGCCCGGCGCCAGCCACCATCAGAAGATCGCGGTGATCGATGACAGCCTCGCGTTCTGCGGAGGCATCGACATGACGGGGTCGCGCTGGGACACCCGCAACCACGCCGACAAGGACGAGCGCCGCCGCCGTCCGACGACAGGGCGGCGCTACCCGCCCTGGCACGACGCGACCATGGCCGTCGATGGCGCCGCCGCTGCCGCTCTTGGCGACCTGGCTCGAAAGCGGTGGGCGCTGGCCGGTGGAGATCCGCTTCCCAATCCCGAGACGGAAAGCGACCGGTGGCCTGAAGAGCTCGAGCCGCATTTCCGCGACGTCGAGGTGGCGGTGGCTCGCACTCGGGCGTCGGTGGACGGCAGCAAGCCGGTTCGGGAAATCGAAGCCCTGTACCTCGATATGATCGCCGGCGCGCAGCGCTTCGTCTACGCCGAGAACCAGTATTTCTCCTCGCGAGTCATCACCGACGCGATCTGCAAGCGGCTGGCCGAACCTGACGGGCCGGAGTTCGTGATCGTCAACCCCAAGACCAGCCAGGGCTGGCTCGACGACGAGGTGATGAGCCCCGCCCGGGCCGAGCTGATCAAGCGCGTTCGCCAATGCGACACCTACGGCCGCTTCCGCATCTACACACCAGTGACTGCCGGCGGCGACGACATCTACGTCCATTCCAAGATTACCATCGCCGACGACCGCCAGCTGCGGGTTGGTTCGGCCAACATCAACAACCGCTCGCTTGGCTTTGACAGCGAGTGCGACCTGCTGATCGATGCCGAACGCCCCGCCAATGCCGGTGCTTCCGAAGCAATCGACGCGCTTCGCTGCGACCTGATCGGCGAGCATCTGGGAGTGTCCCCTGAAATGGTGGCTGCACGGCTGGCCGAGACCGGGTCGCTGATCGAGGCCATCGAATCCTTCCACGGCGGCCGCGGCCTGGCTCCATTCGAGCCAGACGAGCCGAACGACCTCGAGCGCGCGCTTGTCGAAAGTGAAATACTCGACCCGGAAAGCGCCGGCGATCCGTGCGAACCGATCGCCCGCCCCGGCTTGCTTGCCGGGCTCAAGGCGCGCTTACCGTTCAGCCGGGCATCGGCCACCTGAAGCCCCGCAGCACGCAGCGATCCTGTTTCCAGTCATTGCCTGCCCCGAGCGAGATCAAGCTGGCTTGATTAAGCGCGATTCCTTTGCCACTCGCTTGGCGAGATGACCATCGCACGGATCTCCGAGCTTGACCGGCGGACGACCCAGTCGGGGAAAGCCAATTCCGGCTCCTGGCTGCTCGAATTCGAGCGCAGCGAGCCGTTGCGGCCCGACCCGCTGACGGGATGGGCGGGATCCGGCGACACCAACACTCAGGTGCGGATCAATTTCAGGACCCGCGAGGAAGCGGTTGCTTATGCCGAGCAGCACGGCTTCCCCTATCACCTGGTGCCGTCGACGCCGGTGAAGATGAAGATCCAGGCCTACGCCGACAATTTCCGCTGATCGTCCCGCACTTGCGCAGCGACCAAGCTGAGGGCAGACTGCGCGGGCCGAGCTAGGGGGAAGCCTGCCCGCTCCAGTAACGCTTGCAATCGGCACCCGCCCCGAAGCGATCAAGCTCGCCCCCGTCGCCGAGGCGCTGCGCGGTCGCGGGATCGAGCCGTTGCTGCTGTTTACCGGGCAGCACCCACTCGACCCGGCCGACTATCGCTTGGCAAGCTTTGCCGCGGTTCAGCTTGGCTGCCCCGGCGGTGGGGAGCCGCACGCCCATGCCGCCCGCGTCGCGGCGGCGGTGCGGCCGATGCTTGATGAAACCCGCCTGCTGATCGTTCAGGGCGATACCTCGTCGGCGCTTGGAAGCGCACTCGCAGCCGGCAGCGCGCAGGTCGCCCTTGCCCATGTCGAAGCGGGGCTGCGCTCGCATGACCGGCAGCGGCCGTGGCCGGAGGAGGAATTCCGGGTCGAGATCGATCGCCACGCGCAGCTGCTGTTCGCTCCGACCGAGCTCAGCGCAGCAAACCTGCGGCGCGAGCGGATCGGCGGAAGCATCTTCGTCACCGGCAACAGCGGCATCGATGCCGTGTCCGGTATGCAACGAGTGCGCTCGGCAGTCACGCCAGCGCCGGTGCGAGTGCCGCAATTGCTGGTCACCTGTCACCGGCGCGAAAGTTGGGGCCTGGGCCTTGCCGGCATTGCCGGTGCACTGCGCTCGATCGCCGAGCAGCGACTGGCGTCGATCGAGCTGTTGCTCCACCCCAACCCGGCGACCGCCGCCCATGTGCGTGGTCTGCTGCTTGGCTGCGATGGAATCACGCTGCGCCCGCCGCTCGGGCACGAGCAAACCATTGCGGCGATGCTGGCGGCCGATTGCGTGCTCAGCGATTCGGGCGGAATGCAGGAGGAATGTGCGGCGCTCGGAATCCCGCTGCTGGTGCTTCGCGAGCGCACCGAGCGGCCCGAGGCGATCGCCTGCGGCCGGATGACTCTGGTCGGGATCGACCCTGCGCGGATCGTCGAAGCGGTTAGACAGCTCGGCCAAGATAGAAGCCGTCCACGGGCGGGCGGTGACCTGCCTTATGGCGACGGCCGCGCAGGCGAGCGGATCGGGATTCTGGTCGAAGATTGGCTGGAAAGCGCAGGCGGCGGGTCGCACAGGGTGCAGACC
>JACCSV010000069.1 GCA_013812805.1 Sphingomonas sp.
CTCTACGAGGGTCCCGAGCCCGGAACGCTCATCCAGTATTTCAAGGATGATGCGACCGCCTTCAACGCCCAGAAGCGCGGCACCATCAGCGGCAAGGGCGTCCTCAACAACCGCATTTCCGAGCACATCTTCGTAGCGCTTGGAGCGATCGGGGTGCCGACTCACTTCATCCGCCGCGTCAACATGCGCGAGCAGCTGATCCGCCAGGTCGAGATCATTCCGATCGAGGTGGTGGTGCGCAACGTCGCGGCGGGCTCGCTGTCCAAGCGGCTCGGGATCGAGGAAGGCACTCAGCTGCCGCGCACGATCATCGAATATTATTACAAGGACGACGCGCTCGGCGACCCGATGATCTCCGAAGAGCATATCGCCTGCTTCGGCTGGGCCAGCCAGGAGGAGATGAACGACATCGCCGACATGGCGATCCGGGTGAACGACTTCATGAGCGGCATGTTCGCGGCGATCGGGATTCGCCTGATCGACTTCAAGCTCGAGTTCGGCCGGGTATGGGAGGGCGAATATGCTCGAGTGATCCTGGCCGACGAAATCAGCCCCGACTGCTGCCGGCTATGGGACAGCAAGTCGAACGAGAAGCTCGACAAGGACCGCTTCCGCCAGGACCTTGGCGGGGTCGAGCAGGCCTATCAGGAAGTCGCCCGCCGCCTCGGCCTGCTTCAGGGCGAGGAGGAGACTGCCGTCCTCGACTTCGACTCCCACCGCAAGAAACGCGGGCGTTAGCCCGGCCGCTGCGCCTCGATTACATCGAAGTGGACCACTTCGGGTTCGAGCTCGATCAGGAACTGCGGGTCGAAGTCGTAATATTTGGCGGCGAGCAGATCGTCCCCGGCAAAGCGGCGGATCGCCGCTTCGTCCTCCCATAAGGTGAACATCTCGACGTGGACGATGCCGTTGTCCTGGCGGTGAAGGCACCAGGCGCCAAGATTGCCTTGCGTCCCACAATAGTCGGCAAGGCCGACTTCGCGCATGAGCCTTAGATATTCGTCAGCCTTGTCGGCGCGCACCCGTCCGTGCCAGCGTCTTGCAATCATGGCGAACGTCCTCTTCCTTGACGTTCCCGTCCCTCAGCCCCGGCCGCCATATCGATGAAACGCGCCCGTGTCGTCACTCTCAACGCAGCGCTCGGACCGCTCGACTATCGCGTGCCCGACGGCATGCAGGTCGAGCCGGGGTCGGTCGTGGTCGCGCCATTGGGACCGCGGCAGCTGATCGGCGTGGTGTGGGAGCCCGAGCGCGTTCCCACCGACGAGGTTGGCGACAACCGGCTGCGGCCGCTCAATCACCTCCTCGACGTTCCGCCGATCGCTCCGCCGCTGCGCCGGCTCGCCGAGTGGACCGCCGACTATTACCTCGCGCCGCTCGCCTCGGTGCTTCGGATGATCCTGCCGTCGGCGAGCGCGCTCGAGGGGCCGCGGCAGCTCACCGAATACCGGCCGACCGGCCGCGTGCCCGAGCGAATGACTCCCCAGCGGCTGCAGGCGCTGGCGAAGCTCGAGGGTCGCCAGGGCACCATCCGCGAGCTCGCCGCTCATGCTGCCGTCAGCGATGCCGTGCTCCGCGGCCTCGTGAATGCCGGAGCGCTCGAGCCCGTCGCGGTCGAAGCCGACCGCCCGCTGCCGGTGCCGGACCCGGACTATGCGCCGCCCGACCTGTCCGACGAGCAGCGGGAGGGAGCGGCGAGCCTCAGCTCGGCGGTCGGCAAGGGTTTCGATCCCGTTCTGCTCGACGGAGTGACCGGCTCGGGCAAGACCGAAGTCTATTTCGAAGCGATTGCCGAGGCGCTTCGCCAGGGCCGGCAGGCGCTCGTCCTGCTTCCCGAGATCGCGCTGACCGAGCCGTTCCTCAAGCGCTTCGAGGCGCGCTTCGGCTGTGCGCCGACGGCGTGGCACTCGGATCTGCGCTCGTCGCAGCGCCGCCGCGCCTGGCGAGCGATCGCCAGCGGCGAAGCCAAAGTCACGGTCGGCGCGCGTTCGGCTCTGTTCCTCCCGTACCGGGCGCTTGGCCTGATCATTGTCGACGAGGCGCACGAGCCAAGCTTCAAGCAGGAGGACGGGGTGCAGTACCACGCGCGCGACGTCGCGGTGATGCGCGGCAAGTTCGAAGAAGTGCCGGTGATCCTCTCCTCGGCAACCCCGGCGATCGAGACCCGGCACATGGTCGGACAAGGCCGCTATCGGCAAGTCACGCTGACTCGCCGATATGCCGGTGCGACCCTGCCCGAAATCCGGGCGATCGACCTTACGCAGGACCCGCCGCCGCGCGGCCGCTGGCTCGCTCCGAGCCTGGTCGAGGAGCTTGCGGCAAACCTCGAGCGCGGCGAGCAGAGCCTGCTGTTCCTCAACCGCCGCGGCTTCGCACCGCTGACTTTGTGCCGCAAGTGCGGGCACCGCTTCCAGTGCCCCAATTGCACCGCCTGGATGGTCGAGCACCGGCTGCTTGCCCGCCTGGCCTGTCACCATTGCGGCCATGTGATGGCGCCGCCCAAGGCTTGCCCCGAGTGCGGCGAGGAGGACAGCCTGGTCGCCTGCGGCCCCGGCGTGGAACGCATTGCCGACGAAATCGCGGCTTTGTTCCCCGACGCGCGCACGGCGATCGTCACCTCCGACACCATCTGGTCGCCGGCTCGAGCGGCCGAGTTCGTTGCGGCGATGGAGGCCCGAGCGATCGACATCGTCATCGGCACCCAGCTGGTGACCAAGGGCTATCACTTCCCCAACCTCACTTTGGTCGGAGTGGTCGACGCGGACCTCGGCCTTTCCGGAGGCGACCTGCGCGCGGCCGAGCGCAGCTTCCAGCAGATCCAGCAGGTCGCCGGCCGTGCCGGGCGCGGCGACAAGCCGGGCCGCGTGCTGGTCCAGACCCACGATCCCGACGCGCCGGTGATCGAGGCGCTGGTCTCGGGCGACGCGCCCGGCTTCTACGCCGCCGAGACCCAGGCCCGGCACGAGGCGGCGATGCCGCCGTTCGGCCGCCTCGCGGCAATCATCGTCTCGGCCGAAGACTCAGCCGAAGCCGAAGGCGTCGCCCGGCGCATCGGCAATGCCGCGCCGCGCGTGGAAGGCATGGCCGTGTTCGGCCCCGCGCCCGCGCCGCTGGCAATGCTCCGCGGCCGCCATCGCCAGCGCCTGCTCGTCCACGCCGCCCGAAGCCTCGACGTCCAGGACGTGATCCGGGACTGGCTGGCGCAAATCGAGTGGGGCGCAAAGGTCCGCGTCGCAGTCGACGTCGATCCCTACAGCTTCCTCTAGAGCAATGTCTTCGAGGCGCCCTCGTTCTCGAGCAGCTTGCGCTTGCGCTCGAGCCCGCCGGCATAGCCGCCGAGCGACCCGTCCGAGCGGATCACCCGATGGCACGGCACCAGCACCGCGACTGGGTTCGCGCCATTGGCCGTTCCGACCGCGCGTACCGCGCCCGGCTGGCCGACCGCGGCAGCGATTTCGGCATAGCTGCGCGTCTCTCCCGGCGGGATGTTGCGAAGCTCGCGCCACACCGCCTCCTGAAAGGCGGTGCCGCGAACGTCCAGCGGAAGCTCGCGCACGCTGGCGGGATCCCCCACCGCCGCAAGCACGCGTTCGACCAGCTCGCCCATCGAGCCGTCGTCCTTGACCAGGCTGGAATTGGGGAAATGCCGGGCAAGCGCCTCCTCACCCTCGTCGAACGTCAGCCGGCAGATGCCTTTGGCGGTCGCCGCGACCAGCAGCGGCCCGAGCGCACTGTCGGCCACGGTCCAGCGGATCGTCACGCCGCGCCCGCCGTTGCGCCAGGC
>JACCSV010000060.1 GCA_013812805.1 Sphingomonas sp.
CGCGCTCGCCGCGGCGCATCATCGCCGACGGGCCGTCCTCGTGGGTATCGACGCGGATGGTCATGAACCGGATCACGTCTTCGTTGATGTTGGTCTGGCGCTCGAGCTCGGCCAGCGCCGCGGGCGGTGCGTCGACGTCGAGCATCACGTAATGGGCCTTGCGGTTCTTGGCGATCCGGTAGGCGAGGCTGCGAAGGCCCCAGGTCTCGGTCTTGACGACCTTCCCGCCATTGTCGGTGAGGATTTTGGTTGCGTTTTCCGCGAGCGCGTCGACCTGGGCCTGGGCAAGGTCCTGACGGGCTAGGAAAACATGCTCATACAGAGCCATGCTTTTCTGTCTCTCTATTGGCTGATCGCTGACGCCGCCCAATGCGACGCCCCTCCGGCTGTCGTTCAAAAATGAAGGCGCAGGGGCGAGGCCCTACGCCAGCGGTGGGCACATAGGCGAAAGGTTCGGCGAAGTGAAGCCCGCCCATCTCCATGCCTGGAGGGGCTTACGAGACCTGAAGTCCACAGTGCGCAGCTTTATCTGCGTCCAGTCCTCAATTGGATTGACACCGGCCGCTTGCGGATTCAGCGCTTAACGCCCGGTCAATTCGACAAGCCGGCGCGAGCGGGAGCGTCGGAGCTGATGAAGGTTAACACGGAAGTAAGGGTGCCAGAGTAGCAAGGCACCGAGAGAAATATTGGGGGGGGAATATGCCGGAAATTCGCGGCTCGACGAGCACGACCATAACCTTTGGACAGCAGTCGTCGGGCAGCTCGGTGCAGTCGGCCGAGACTTCCGCAGCGCTTCCGCTGTACAGCTATGCCCAGATCGGCGACCAGCTGGTCAACGACTTCTGGGCGGGCGATTGGCATGCATTCAACGTCACCGCCGGCGTCATCACGGTCAATGTCACTGCTCTTGCCGCCGCAGGGCAATCCCTTGCCCGAGCGGCGCTCGACGCTTGGCCGACATTACCGGCATAACCTTCGTTGAAGTCGCCACCGGCGGGCAGATAACCTTCGATGACGGCGCCAACGGCGCTTACGCCGAAACGAGCTGGTCGAACCACGTCATGAGCTCGGCGTTCGTGAATATCGGGTTGGACTGGCTCAACGCCTACGGAACTTCGCTCAACAGCTACTCGTACCAAACTTACCTGCACGAGATCGGCCACGCACTGGGACTCGGCCATGCGGGCAATTACAACGGGACTGCGACCTATCCCGCGAGTGCGATTTTCGAGAATGACGCCTGGACGACGACGCTCATGTCGTACTTCAGCCAGTCGGAGAACACATATTTCGCCAACCAGGGCTTTACGTACAATTTCGCAGCGACCCCGATGCTCGGCGACATCGCGGCGATGCAGATGCTGTACGGGCTTTCGACCGATACACGCAGTGGCGATACCGTATATGGAAACTTCTCCACCGCGGATAATCCGGTTTACGATGCTTCAAACTATCCCGATGTCGCGGTGACGATCTTCGACACGGGCGGCAGCGACACCCTCAATTATTCGTTGTTCTCCACCAACCAGACAATAAATTTGAACCCGGAGACCTTCTCGAACGTCGCTTTCGAGGTGGGAAATTTGACCATTGCTTCCGGCGTCACCATCGAAAATGCGGTCGGCGGCACGGGTAGCGACACCCTCATCGGCAATGACGTTGCCAACACCCTTAGCGGCAACGGCGGACACGACTCCCTGGCCGGCAACGGTGGCAACGACTGGCTCGATGGCGGAAGCGGTAACGACTCGCTTGCTGGGGGCATTGGCAACGACCGGCTGGACGGCGGCAACGGCGATGACACGCTCGCCGGCGGCAACGGCTACGACGCTGCTATGTACCTCTATGCGCCTGCCGGAGTGACCGTCGATTTGTCGCTGACGACGGCGCAGAACACGGGTGGTGCCGGCATCGACATGCTGTCGAGCATCGAGGATGTCTCGGGCTCGGAGTTTGCCGACACCATCACCGGCAATTCATTCAACAACTTCCTGTCCGGCCGTGGCGGCGACGACACGCTTGTCGGCGGCGCGGGCGCGGATCGCCTGCGCGGCGGCGCCGGCGCCGACCGGATGTCCGGCGGCACTGGAAAGGACATCTATTACGTCGACGATGCCGGCGATGTCGTCATCGAGCTCGTCAACGAAGGCACTGCCGACCTCGTCGTATCCAGCATCACCTATACGCTGACCGACCATGTCGAGCGGCTGACGCTTACCGGCTCGGCCGCCATCAACGGCACCGGCAATGCCCTCGCCAATGTGATCGTCGGCAACAGCGCCGCCAACACTCTTGCTGGCGGCGCTGGCGACGATACGCTCAACGGCGGGCAAGGCGCCGATGAGCTGGTGGGCGGCATCGGCAACGATACCTACTTCGTCGACAACATCGGCGACATGGTCACCGAAGCTGCCGGGCAAGGCAACGACCTGGTCAAATCCTCGGTAAGCTACACGCTCGGCGACGATGTCGACCGGCTCGTCCTGACCGGAACCGGCGCCATCTCCGGGACCGGCAATTCGCTCAACAACGTGATCGTCGGCAATGCCGGTGCGAACCAACTTCGCGGCCAAGGGGGCCGGGATACGCTATCCGGCGGCGACGGCGGCGACGATATCCATGGCGGTGACGGCCAGGACAAGCTGACCGGCGGCGCGGGGGCTGACGATTTCTATTTCGACACTGCGCTCGATGCGGCGACGAACATCGACACCATCACCGACTTCTCGATCGCCGACGACACGCTGCTGCTCGAGCAAGGAGTGTTCAATGCGATCGGCAGCATCGGCACTCTCGCCGAAACCGCCTTCCATCTCGGCACTGCGGCCGCCGACGCCGACGACCGCATCGTCTACGACCAGGCCAACGGCCGGATCTACTACGATGCCGACGGCAATGGCGCCGGGGAGGCGGTGCTGTTCGCCAACGTCACCGCCGGAACCCCGCTCACCAACCTCGACTTCGAGGTGTATCTGGTCGGCTAGGGCTACCCGCGGCTTGCTTCCCGGCGCTCCATGTACCACGGGCGAAGCATCGTCACTTCGTTGCTCCGGCTCTTCTTCGGCGCCAGCCGGGCAAGGTCGAAGTGGCCCTCGAACTGCACTCCGAGCTTACCGTCGCCGGCCCAGCACACGGTGCCGAGCACCGGCCCGACACCGACGATGTCGATGGTCATCCGGGCGCCGGGAGCGATGGCGCGCTTGCACTCGACCAGAGCGCCGGTGACCGAGATGTTGCGAAGGCGGATTTCCTCCTGGCAGCCGTCGATGATTCCGACGGCACGGCGCATCAGCCGGTGGCGGGGCTCGCGCAGGCACTGGAAGCCGGCAGCTTCGACCCGGGCGCGGTTGGCGAGCTCGCGGGCTGCCGACGCGTCAGCCGGGCGGCCGAAAATATAGCCTTGCACCTGGCTGCAGCCGAGCTCGCGGATCAGCGCCAGGTCGTCGTGGGTCTCGACGCCTTCGGCGGTGGTGTCCATGTCGAGGCTTTCGGCAAGGGTGACGATGGCGCGGATGATGGCGCTGTTGCGGCTGGTCCGCGAGGCGGCGCCGCGAACGAAGCTCTGGTCGATCTTGATCTTGTCGAACGGCGCCTTCTTCAAATAGCCCAATGAGCTGTAGCCGGTGCCGAAATCGTCGAGCGCGAGGCGGACCCCGAGCTTCTTGAGGCGGGAGAAGGTCTCGTCGGTGCTGTTGCCCTCGGCCAGGAACACGCCCTCGGTGATCTCCAGTTCGACCTGCCCGGGCTTGATCCCGGTCTGAGTGATCAGCTTGGCGATCGCACCGACGATTCCCGGGTCGTTGAACTGGATCGGCGACAGGTTGACTGCGACCCGGATGTGCTCGGGCCAGTGCACCGCTTCGCGGAGCGCGGTCTCCAGCACCCAGTGGCCGATCTTGCCGATCATTCCGCATTCCTCGGCAAGCGGGATGAAGATGTCGGGCGAGATCGGACCACGTACCGGGTGAGTCCAGCGCACCAGACTTTCGAAGCCGGAAATCTCCTCGCTGGCGGCGCGGACGATCGGCTGGAACATCAGGTGCAGCTCGTCGCGCTCGAGCGCCTGGCGAAGGTCGTTCTC
>JACCSV010000120.1 GCA_013812805.1 Sphingomonas sp.
TGGCCAGTTCACCGCCGCAGACACCCGAGAACCCGACTGCCCCACAGCCCCACTCGCCTGTACCAGGGCCGGACGAGACGCAGCCGGCGCAACCAAGCATTGATGACCCAGCCCCCGCGAACGATCCGCCGACAGAGCCGGTCTGGACCACCCCCTGATATCCACAAACATCATGAGGACGTCGCGGGTGGCGTCCAGCGCCTCCCGATAATTCTCAGCGGTGACAGTGTGCATCGGTTGTAGCTTACGGTCTTCTGCTAGGGTCTGGAATGGGTCGAAAGCTGGGGTCTGCGTTTATTTCCGCAATGGGTGGAGAGCCGACATCACCGCCGCAGTGCCTGAAAGAAGCGTTTGAGTAGTGGGCGACGCTGTTCTTCTCGCTTCTCGCGTTCCAACCGCTCCCAAAACGATTTGATCTCCTCCCACCACCTTCGCGTCTCAGGGCCAAGCCAAGGGGCAAAGTCCTCAGGGCCCATGGTCGCATACCGCCCCTCGCTTGTGAGGTCTTCCAGCAAGCCAATAGTTGCAGCCTCCTGCACTTCGTGAGTTCCAAGCAAATGCCAGCTTTCGACGACTTCAAAGACAGCCGGGAAGGTCTCCGTTTCCCCCCTCTCCAATTTCTCGATGAGGTGGTTCGCTAAGTCACTTAGTGCGAGATAGAGCGGGAGCTTACCCTGCGGCTCCTCCTCATGGAGAATGGGGTTGTCTTCCCACTCTGTTAGGAACTCCATCCATACTGGTCGGAAGGAAGGGCAGGCCACGAGCAGGGGCTGCATCATGTTATTCCAATCTATCCGCTCGGGTCGGGGTTGTTCGGTCATCGCCGCTCCTTCTCCTAGCGTCTTCTCCTTCCTAATGTCCGCAATGGGTCGAAAGCGGACATTCAGGTCATGTTCGGCAGTGGTGGAAAGCGGACGTTCCGCCGGCCCTGCTGGCTGGAATAGAGCAGAGACGTTCGTCGGGTAGAAGATCACCGGCGGTACGGAACGAGCGGCACTCGCACTGGCCGAGCAGCCGCGGGGCCCGGACGCGAGCGCTAAGCGCGAAATCAGGCGAATACGTCTTCAAGACTACGGACGTCCGTCCCTTCCTTCCACTGGCGCAACTCCACGTAGATCGAAGGCTGTACCGTCCCCCATATCATGGTGATAAGTGTGCCGAGAATTACCGGGATGATCACATCGGCCGGCCTAAAGCCCGTCGCTGCACCCGCACCTGAGATCTGCACCCCAAGCAATCCGACGACAACCGATACAAGCCAGTAGATGAAAAGCAGCAGGACGAAGGCGCCGAGGATTCTCCAGCGCGCGCCCTTCGTCAGGTGACGGCTGCGTCGAAATGAGTCGAAGACGCTACCCCGCTCGATTACCAGCGCCGGCACCGCAACCGACCACATTACCATCAGGATAATGCCTGGCACAATCAGCAGTATCATGCCCAGCATTATGCCCAGGACGTAGAGCAGCCCAACCCCCACCAATGGCAAGAGTACGGGAACTGCGGCCGAAAAGCTCTCGCCGAGGCTGGCTTTTCGGCCCTCGCTCTCGGCCACGGTAGCGGTAGTCAACGCCCCCTGCGCGATCGCGCCGATCAGCAGGCTGACGGCCCAGTACAGCAGCATAATAGCGAAGAAACCGGAAGGTGACTGCGTGGTACTGCCGGCCTCGAACTGCGCAGCACTGACCGCTGACATCATTAGGTAGGACATTAATGCCGTCGGAATCGCCACCACTGTGAGCGCAACAACCAGGACTACCAGCGGATTGTTCTTGATCGTCGAGAAGGCCCGAGCGAATACCCGCCCCACTGACATCCTGGGTTGGTCAACACCTTCCATCGCCGCCATGCCCCGTCTCCCGCAGTCTTCGCGTGATTTTCTTGCCCAAACAGCTGGCCCAGGTGAACATTCTCTCAAGCGCTTGGTGCGCGACGCGATTTCAGCTGTCCAGCCATTTCGTGTCTTGCGCGGTAAAGTCGTCGGTTTAAGTCTCCCTGGGGAGGTTTTGTGACAATCAGCAACAAGGCGACGACGCCGGCAGCGGACGGCTTTGCTGCTGCTCATCAAGCGCTTCGCGCTGACCTGGAATTCCAGTATCGACTGACAGCGCCTGACCCGCCGCCCTCGCCGCCCGAGTGGTTGAAGGAGCTGCTCGAGTGGCTGGGCGAGGCGCTTGCTCCAGTCGGCAGGGTCATATCCTGGATCGCCGGTTTCTTCCCCGACGCTGCTTATGCCCAATTCGTGCTGTGGACGGTCCTGGCGCTAGCGGCCTTTCTGATCGCCTGGGTGACCTGCAACCGGCTCCGGTTCGGGCGATGGCGCTTCAGACAGCCGCGGAAGCCGCTGGTCGAAAGCACGCTTGAGGAAGAGGATTGGTCTCCCGAACAAGCAGGTGTGCGTTCGTGGCTTGATGAGGCCGACACCCTTGCGAGGCAGGGCCGTTATGACGACGCGGTCCACCATTTGCTGTTCCGGTCTGTAGAGGACATCGCAAGGCGTCGGCCGAGCGCGGTGCATCCGGCTTTGACGAGCCGCGAAATCGCGGCGTCCGCCGCGATTCCCTCGCGCGCCAGAAGCCTCTTCACCAACATTGCGCGCTTGGTGGAACAGAGCCTGTTTGGGGGCCGTCCCGTGGCACAGTCTGACTGGCTCGCTGCTCGCCAGTCTTACACGGACCTGACGCTGGCGGGGGCCTGGCGCGGATGAGCGAAATTCAAATCGGGCGGGGCAATGAGGGTACTACGCCGTTCAGGCGCGGCACGACGCTGCTCGTTCTCGCAGTCGGCACCGTCGCGTTCATCGCAATGCTGGTCCTTAGCGCTTACGCCCCCGATCTGCGCTCGGGCAGGAATGGCGGAACTCATGCGCTTTCGAACGCGGCAGTCGGATACTCAGGCTTGTTTGCCCTTGCTCGCGCTACCAAGCGGAACCCGTCGGTAATCCGCTCTCAAGCCGGTTTGGAGAGTGAAGATCTGGCGATCATCACGCCTGACCACGGCTCTGTCGATCTCACTGAAATTCTGGCGCGCCGCGGCTCGCGGGTCACATTGCTCATCCTTCCCAAGTGGGAAACCGTTGCGAATCCCGAAAAGCCCGGGTGGGTCCGTGTGTCGGGGGTGCTATCTGCATCCGACCCAGGGCGCACGCTCGCGCCGGCCGTTTCATTCGAGATCGCCCGTGTCAAAACCGGTGGCGAACCGCTCCGGACCCTCCACCCGGCCGCGCCCGCCGATCTCGCGTTTTCGGGGCCGCAACTAACGCAGACAGTTGCCGTCAAGGGGCTGGAACCGCTAATCACGCTTGCTTCTGGTCGCATAGTGCTCGGCAAAATGGCGAACCGTCCGTTGTACGTGCTGTCCGATCCGGATCTCCTCAACAATCACGGCATCAGTGACGCCGGTCAGGCACGCGCCGCTCTGGCACTCCTCGATTTCCTCAACAGCACCGATGCCCAGTCCGTGATGTTCGACGTCACTGCAAACGGCCTCGGCCGGTCGAGAAGCCCGCTGAAGCTGGCCTTCGATCCACCGTTCCTCGCGGTCACGATGAGTATTTTCACGTGCTTGTTGCTTGTCTCCATCCAGGCGCTGAACCGGTTCGGACCCCCACACCATACCAATCGCGCAATACCCTTTGGCAAGGCCGCGCTGATCGACAATAGCTCGGCCCTAATCCGGAAGACGGGACGGGAAGCGAGTCTAGGCCCACGTTATGCCGATGTGATACGGCAGCAGGCCGCAGTGCTGTTCCGGCTGGGGCCGACGCTCCAGACCGACGATCTGGACAAGCGGCTTGACACTCCAAACCCGCGGCACAGCTTCACCGGGCTCGTTTCCGCGGCAAACGGGGCGCGCACACGCGAAGATACGCTGCACGCCGCGCAAGCCCTGCACAGCTGGCTTAAGGAGACCAAGGCGTGAATGTTGATCAGGTTCAAAGCCTAGCGGACGCGATCCGCTCCGAGATCCGCAAGGCGGTGGTCGGGCAGGATATCACGGTCGAGCTGATGCTGGTTGCTTTGTTTGCGCGCGGCCACATTCTATTGGAGGGGCCGCCGGGAACAGCTAAGACTTTGCTTGCCCATAGCTTTGCCACCGCTGTTGGCGCGGATTTTCGGCGCATTCAGTTCACCCCGGACCTGATGCCCTCGGACATCATCGGCACCAACTTGTTCGACTTCCAGACCACGAGCTTCACACTGACGCGAGGCCCGGTATTCACAGAACTCCTGCTGGCAGATGAGATCAATCGCACTCCGCCCAAAACGCAGGCAGCGCTTCTTGAAGCCATGCAAGAGCGGCAGGTCACCATCGATGGTCAAAGCCACGATTTGAGCGATAGATTCATGGTTGTGGCGACACAAAATCCCATCGAACAACAGGGCGTCTACCCGCTCCCCGAGGCACAGCTCGATCGTTTCTTGTTCAAGCAGACGGTCGAATACCCGTCGGTCGAGGAGGAGCGAAAGATCATCGCCACTCATGGAGCGGAAATGGAGGCGATGGCTCCGAAGGCATGGGGCGTGCAACGTTGCGCAGAGGACGAGACGATCGACGAAGCATTGCGAGCAGTGAGCGAAATCCGGCTGGTGGAGGAGTTGATCGACTATATCGCCGCGCTGGTCCGTGGCACTCGCGAAGTGGCCGACCTCGACTCTGGCGCCAGCCCGCGCGCAGGATCCATGCTTGCCGGGGCCGCGCGGGCGCGAGCGGCAATCGACGGGCGCGACTTTGTCCTACCAGATGACGTGAAGGCCCTCGCGCCGGCACTGCTGCGCCACCGCGTGATCCTCTCCCCCGCCGCGGAGATCAACGGCCGCAGGGTCGAGGATATCGTGACGTCAATCGTGGATGCGATCGAGGCGCCCCGTTGATCTACCCTACACGCAGGGCAGTGATGGTAGCCGCGGCCGGCGCTCCAGTAGCGTTGGCAGTTGCCGCAGTTGCGACTGCACACTGGTACGTCGCGCTCACCTGGCCGATTGCGCTCGTCGCCTTCTGTCTCCTCGACGCATGGCGCGGGAGGGGCTCGGCGACTGCGAACCTCGAGTTTCCCGAATATGCCTATGTGGGCGGCACTAGCGGGTGCACTGTCCACGTGTCAGTGAGTCGGCGGACAAGCGTTGCGCAGGTTCAGCTGGAGACATCACCACTGGTGCAGCCTGCAGACGATGGACGCTCGCGCGTAGCCCTTAAGGAGGGCCGCGGCGCGGTGCTGATGCCCTTGGAGATGAAGCGACGGGGGCTCGCGCGGTTCGACAGACTGTGGCTGCGCTGGGCGGGCCCCTTTGGTCTGACTTGGCAGCAGCGTTCCTTTGCACTCGATGCGGCGATGCCGATACTCCCCGACATCCGGCCCGTGCACCGGCACGGCGCTACGACTTTCCAGCGCCACGCCCTCGAAGGATGGGTCGCCCAGCTCAACCAGGGAGAGGGCCTCGATTTCGACGAGCTGCTCGAATTCCGCCCGGGCATGGACCGGCGGTCGATCGACTGGAAGCAATCTGCGCGGCACATGAAACTGCTCTCCAAGAGGTGGCGAAGCGAACGCAACAACCAGATCGTCTTCGCCGTCGATAGCGGTCGTCAGATGTGCGAGCCCGTGGCCGGCCTGCCGCGCGTCGACCGCTGTGTGTCAGCAATGCTCCTCAACGCGTGGGTGGCGCTGAAGCTTGGCGATCGCGTAGCTATCCACGCCTTCGATTCCCGCCCCCGCCTCTCAAGCGGGTTCGTCTCAAGCGCAGCCGCTTTCCGGGAGATCGAGCGGTTGGCAGCACAAATAGACTATAGCGGGGATGAGACCAATTACACGTTCGCCCTGAGCAGCCTAGCGGGACGACTCAAGCGCCGATCGCTGATCGTCCTGTTCACCGAGTTCACCGACACCATCTCCGCAGATTTCCTGTACCGCTCCCTGCGCCTGCTGGTTGAAACTCATTTGGTGCTGATCGTGGTCCTGCAGGACGAGGAGGTGGAAGCGATTGCCGCGCGCGAGCCTCAGAATGCCGATGACGTCACGCGCGCAATCACCGCCGCCGCGCTACTCAAGGAGCGGCGAGTGCTGATCGGGCGCGCGCATCATCTCGGAGTGCATGTCATCGAAAGCGAGTACGATCGGGTCAGCGAGCGGCTGGTTCAAGGTTACCTCCAGCTCAAACGAAGAAACCTGTTGTGAGGGCGCCGAATCTCTCTGATTCCGATGCGCCACTGGTCAATGCGACCCGCTTCCGCCAGGCGCACGCCGCTGACTGGGAGCGGCTGGACGATCTCGTCATGCGCATGGAAAAGCGCTCTGCGCGGGCGCTGAGTGACGATGACCTGCTTGCACTACCGACACTTTATAGAACCACGGTCTCCTCGCTGGCGGTCGCGCGGGACACGTCACTCGACCGCGCCCTTGTCGCGTTTCTCGAACAATTATGCACACGCGCCTACTTCCAGATATATGGCGTGCAGACTCCCGTCCGCCGCCAGCTTGCCGAATTCTTCAGGATGAATTGGCCCGAAGCGGTGCGCTCGCTTTGGCGGGAAACCCTTTTTTGCCTTGCGCTCACGGTGGGCGCGGCGGCGGTCGCCTACCTGCTGATCCGGGGTGACCAGACGTGGTTCTACAGCATCATCCCCGAAGGCCTGGCGGCCGGACGCGACCCGGCTGCATCAGCGGAACATCTGCGCTCCACCCTTTATGATAACGACACGCAGTTCCTCGGGGCCTTTGCGACTTTCCTTTTCACACACAACAGCCAGATCGCCATCTTCGCGTTCGCCTTGGGCTTCGCCTTCGCCGTACCGACCGTCCTGCTCATTCTGTACAATGGGCTGATGCTCGGCGCGTTCGTGGCAGTATTCGCGGCCAGGGGGCTGGGGCTCAACCTTGCCGCCTGGCTGATGATCCACGGAACCACAGAGGTGTTCGCAATTTGCATCGCGGGCGCTAGCGGAATCCGCATCGGAACCGCCGTTGCCTTTCCGGGAAGACTGTCACGCATGGATGCGACAGTGCGCGCCGGACGCACTGCCGCAACTGCCATGGGAGGCACGGTGATCATGCTCGGCGTCGCGGGCATTCTCGAAGGGGTGGGGCGGCAGACCATCGTCGACGATGGCGTGCGGGCGCTCATCGGCGCAACGGCCTTGGCAGGCTGGATGGTTTATTTCTACGCGTGGCCGCGCGATCGAATGAGCAATGGCGAGTAAGGCAGCTTTTGAGCACGGCCTGAGACGAGCCTTCATCACTCCCGAAGGCGTCGACCTGCGGCTCGAACTCGGCTCCGCGGCGAGCCGCGCGGGAGCGTTCCTGATCGATATAGCGCTGATGATCACGATCCTAGCCGTGGTGACCATCACATTGGTGTATATGGCGGTGGGGGCCGTTGATCAGTTTCTACTGATCTTATGGCTGCTCGGGTCGTTCCTTCTGCGAAACGGCTGGTTTGCGCTATTTGAAATGGGAAGCCGCGGTGCGACGCCCGGCAAGAGGATCATGGGGTTGCGCGTAATCGCGCGCGACGGTGCACGCCTGACCGGTGCAGCTGTGATCGCGAGGAATGCGATGCGTGAAATAGAAGTTTTCCTGCCCTTGTCGTTCCTTGCACAGCAGGCCGCGGTCGGCACTGCAGATATGTTCCTGGTTCTGTTTTCGCTTCTATGGAGCGGAATTTTTCTCTTTTTCCCGCTGTTCAACCGCGACCGACTTCGGCTTGGCGACTTGGTCGCCGGGACTTGGGTCGTGAGAACTGCAAAAGCCCCCTTATCTGAGGACCTGATCGGAACCGGCCCCCGCCAGCGGCGCATCTTTCCGGAGGCCGCGCTTGATTTGTACGGCGTATACGAACTGCAAAAGCTTGAGGCGGTGCTCCGCGAGGAGCACCCAGACGCAATCGTCAAAGTTGCGGAGACGATCCGTGCAAAAGCCGGCCTGGCATCGGACGGTGACGATTACGGGTTTCTCGCGGATTATTATGCCGCGCTTTGCTCCCGCCTTGAGGCGGGTTTGCTGGTCGGGCGTCGACGCGAGAGCAAGTTCGAGCGGTGAGCCGTCGCTATGGACTGGTGAGCGGGGCAAACAGGAACCGCCAGACTCAATCAGAGTAGCAGAAACCAGCGAAAAGGACGAGGATCCGCTTCTTCAATTCGGCGCCGCAGCACCTCCGCTTCGCAATTCCTGCGTGACCAGTTCGTCGATCCGACGCTCGGGAAAGCGCACCGTCAACAGGACCGCGATCGCGGCGATGTCGAGTATCCCGATGACCATGAACAAGGGCGCGATTCCACCGATCCGCTCGTCCAGGCCGAGCAGCAAGGCGCCAAGAGTGATGCCGAAATTGGTCAGGGCCATGTAGAGCGTGAACTGGGTCGCGGCGACCGTCGCGTTGCACAGCCGCATCGAGACGGGCAGCAGTGCGACCGCGATCAGCGTATCGAGCGGCCGCCAGACAAGCATGAATGCGGTCACAAAACCGCTGTCGGACCACAGTGGCTGAGCGAGGAACATGGCTGCGTTGAGCGCAAGCCAGCAAGCGAAGAAAAGCAGCGAGGCCCGCTTTGCACCCAGACGGTCGCCGACGATGCCGCCAAGCGTCATGCCGACAATTCCACCGACCAGCTGGCCCATGCCGGAGATAGCGGAAATCCGGTCCTCGGCCCAGCCCGCCGAACCCGCCGCGATCAACGGCGTCGCTCCAGTCATGACGCCGTTCTGGATGCCCCTGATCAACAGGATCGCGAGCCAGATCATGCTGACCGGCCGAATGATAGCGACGAAGGTATGCTTGAGGACTGGCCACCACCGGTCCGCCTGGATCGCGACGTTCGCCGCAGTAGGCTCCCCGCTGGTCCACGGAAGCAGGCGCTCGCCCGGCCGTTCGCGGGTGGCGATCACGAACAGGGTGATAAGTCCGATGAACAGCGCCGCGAGCAAATAGGCGGCGCTCGGCCCGTAGGCGGCGATCGCCGCTCCGGTCGAGGCAGTCGAAACGGCCATTCCGATCGACTGGCCGCCGAACATCATCCCGCCGGCGCGGGCGCGCTCTTCCTCCTCCATGATGTCGACCGCCAAGCCGTCGACCGCGACGTCCTGGAACGCGGTCGCAGCATTGACCCCAAATCCCATCGCCGCGAGCAGCCAGATGTCATCCGCCGCCGGGCTCAGAACCGCGCAGACCAGCAGCCCGATGACCACCACCATCTGCGCGCCGATCACCCAGATCCGCCGCCGCCCCATCGCCAACAATGTGTAGCGGTCCATGATGAAGCCGTTACCGAACTTCAGGCTCCACGGCAGCGCGGTCAGGCCGAGCACATAGGCGACATTGGCGGCGCTAGCTCCGTTAGCCGCCATCCAGGCGGGTATCGCGAACCAGAGCAGGCCGATCGGCACGCCTTGCGCGACGTAGAGGATGAATACCGCGAACAGCCTCAGCCTGCGGCTCTCGCTGAGTGCAGGCCTCTCCGAAGCCACGCAGGTGCTCTCGTCGCTTACCATGCCGCTCCCCCCGGCTCCATTGATTAACTGGTCGCGCGATTATCTCCAGCGCGATTGTTCAAGCGGTTCCCAAACCGATTTCAGAACGGAAAATAATATTGGATCGCCATTACCCCGACGGCCCAGGTGATGAGGTTCAAGGGCATCCCGACCTTCATGAAGTCCATGTAGTTGTAGCCGCCCATCTGATAGACGATGACGTTGGTTTGATAGCCGAACGGAGTGGCGAACGCGGCGCTGCCGGCGAGCATGATCGCCACCAGGAACGGTCGCGGGCTCGCCGAGAAGGCCTCGGCCATCGACACCGCGACTGGCGTGAATAGCACTGCGACGGTGGCGTTGGACAGGATTTCGGTCGCGAACAGGGTCGCGCCGTAGAGAATGATCAGCGCCAGCAGCGGGCTCATATTCTCCATCGAACCGATCAGTAACGCAGTGGCGGCTCCGGCAAGGCCGGTTTCGTCGAGCGCGATGCCGAGCACGATCATCCCGGCAATCAGCATCAACACTTCCGGCCTCAAGCCCTGGTACGCTTCGTCGGCGGTTATTACCCGAAGCAGGATCAGAAGCACCGCTCCGGCAAAAGCGCAGGCGGCGATCGGCGCGACGTTGAGCGCCGCCGCGGCGACCACGGCGACGAAGATGCCGGACGAGGTCAGCGCCTGCCAGGGCTTCAATGCGACCTTCTTGGTGAATGGCTCGACATGGCCGACGGTGCCGCCGGCAAGGCCGGGCGCGGCAAACTCCTCGGAAGCCTGGGCGGCTTGCGCAGTAGTTGGCTTTGGCGAATCGTCACCGGCGGCGATCAGTCTGGTGCCGAACAGCAGCAGGTAGAGTCCGCCAACCAGCGCGACTACAAGCCCGACGGGCGTGATCTCGAAAATCCCGAAGCGTGGCTGGCCGGCAACCATCGCCATGTCGTTGACCAGCAGGTTGGTCGATGTGCCGATCAGCGTGCAGGAGCCGCCGAGCACCGCTGCATAGGAGAGCGGGATCAGATAGCGCTTGGGCGAGCGGTTGAGCGACTTTGCAACGTCGCGGACGACGGGAGCCCCGAGCACCACGATCGGAGTATTGTTGAGGAAGGCGGAAGCCACTCCGGCGAGAGCGATCAGGACCCACAGCCCAGCGGTGCCGATCCGTTTGCATAAGCCGACGACACCGGTGATGGCGCTGTCGAGCAGTCCCGACAATTCCATCGCGTAGGCAATAACGAACAGCGAGGCGAGGGCGATGATCGCCGGGCTTGCGAACGCTCCCTGAACCTCGCTGGGCCGGATCACGCCCGTCATCAGCAGGAAGGCGGCGCCCGAGAGCGCGACGATGTCGGACCGCACCTTGTCCCAGATAAGCGCCACGACGACCGCGGCCAGGACAAGCAGGGTGAGTATCTGTTCGAAGGTCATGCGATCGGACCCGCTCCTTCCTGGCCCCGCCGTAGCCGGTCACACCAAGGTCGCACAACGGATGTTCTGTTGCTATGGTACCGAAGATGCGCAGGTCGATGCCGATTCATCCCCGCTTGCTGGTTCTGCCGCTGCTGCTGGCTGCAGTGATCGGTTGCCGGCAGGAGCAGGACGGAGTCGACCTCAACGCCGTCGAAAACGTCGTCGCCAACCTGCCGAGCGTGCCGCGACCGGTTCCGTCGCTTGACCGGGCAGGGCTGCTCGCCGCCGTCGCCCAGGCGGCCAGCGCGGCTGCTGCAGGGACCGCGCTTCCGACGGACCTGAGAGCATTGGATGGCCGGCAATTCGAATTGCGCATTCGCTTCGGCTGCAGGGGGCCCTCGGCCGACGGGACGAGCAACTGGCTGACCTGGTCGTACGATGCCGAATCGCGCACCATCCGGGTCAAGGCGCGCCCAACAATCTCCGCGGAAGAGCCGCTCGTCGCCAGCATCGGCGGGGAGGGCTTCGAAGCTGCGGAAGGCTTCTGGATTCCGCGCCCGTGGCTGCTGCAACCGGTTTGCCCGGCGACCGTGGCCGTCAAGAGCGCAGATCCGCAGCAACCGCCGTCAACCGATTCGGCTGCCTCGGAGCCTGGTGACGAGAAAGAGGTCGAACAAGCCGGCGAGCCTGCGCAGTTCCGGCAGCGCCTCGGCATCGCGCAACTGTTCACCGATACCGATTCCCGGACCGGGCGGCGGGACAGCCGGCCGTATCAGGCCGTGCACACGCTAAAGGAGGGCCAGGCGCTCAGTTCGCAAGGGTTCAATCTGGTCCTGTCCGGAAGGCTGCGCGCGCTTGCGGGCGGAGGTGTGATCGAATGCGCTGGCGCCGATGCCGACAAGCCGCCCGACTGCATCATCTCGGCCGAATTCCAGCGCGTCTGGATCGAGCAGCCGGAAACCGGCGAGGTGATTGCCGACTGGGGCGACGGCTGAACGGTTACAGCGCTGACACTTGAAGGCTCCAGGCGTTTCTCCATTTTGCCGGCATGATCGACATCCGCCCGTTCGATAGCCTCGGCCATGCCAATCACGGCTGGCTCGACGCCCGCCACCATTTCTCCTTCGCCAGCTACCATGACCCCAAGCGCATGAGCTGGGGCAATATCCGGGTCTGGAACGACGACCGGATCGCCCCGCAAAGCGGGTTTCCGCCGCACCCCCACCGCGACATGGAGATCATCACCTATGTCCGCACCGGCGCCATCACCCACCAGGACTCGCTGGACAACAAAGGGCGGACCGCCGCCGGCGACGTGCAGGTGATGAGCGCCGGCACCGGCGTCACCCACGCCGAATTCAACCTCGAGGACGAGGAAACGACCTTGTTCCAGATATGGATCGAGACCGATCGCCCTGGAGCGCAGCCGGGGTGGGGCGCGATGCCCTTTCCCAAGGAGAGCCGCGAGGGCCGCTTCCAGCTGCTCGCCAGCGGCGAGGCGGACGATAGCGCACTGACTATCAATGCCGACGCCCGGATCCTCGGTGCCAGCATCAAGGCCGGCGAAAGCCTGACTTACGAGACCGGCGCTGAGCGGCACCTGTACCTGGTGCCGAGCGGCAAGGTGCGCGTGAACGGGGCGCCGGCCAATGCCCGAGACGGCGTCGCGGCCACCGGCGAGCCGGTGCTGACGATCCAAGCCGACGAAGACGCCGAGCTGGTGCTGGTCGACGCTCGTTAATGTCGCCTGTGCTTGAAAGCCGGGGCGGCCCGGGCCATTGAGCGCGGCGCGCATTCGCGCATTTGCTTAAAGCGTTGAGGTTGATGAAGTCAGGCTGGCTCATGTGGATTGCTGCTGCGGGTCTGGCGCAGGCAGCGCTGGCCGGCACCGCTTTCGCGCAGAATGCGGTCACTCCGGCGCCCGCGACCAACGCCACCGACGTCGGCCCGCCGCAGCTTCGCGATTTCACGCTCAACGGCACCGTCACCCGCCCCGCCGAGACTCAGGCTCCGCGGCCGGCGCCGGCTTCGCCCGCGCCCGCGACTCA
>JACCSV010000148.1 GCA_013812805.1 Sphingomonas sp.
ATTCTCGCGCTGCTGGTGCTGGCGTTGCTTGCCACCGCCTTCCCGATCGTTCCGGAGACCAAGCAGGCGGTGGTGGTTCGCTTCGGCAAGCCCGAGCGAATCCTCAACCGCTTCCAGCCGGGGCAGCCGATCGGCGCTGCCGGGGCTGGCATTTCCTGGCGGATCCCATTCGCCGAAAATATCGTCTGGATCGACAAGCGCGTGCTCGATGTCGACATGGAGCGGCAGCCGGTGCTGTCGACCGATCAGCGACGGCTCGAGGTCGACGCGTTCGCCCGCTACCGCATCGTCGACCCGCTGCGCATGTATATCTCCGCCAGGAGCGAGGACCGGGTCAGCGCCGCGCTTCGCCCGATCCTCGGCTCGGAAATCCGCAACGAGCTCGGCAAGGTCACCTTCGCGGCGCTGCTGTCGCCCGAGCGCCAGGGGATCATGGAGAACGTCCGCCGCCGGCTGGACCGCGTGGCTCGGCAATATGGCGCCGAAATCATCGATGTGCGGATCAAGAAAGCCGAGTTGCCGACCGGAACGCCGCTCGAGTCAGCATTTGAGCAGATGCGTAGCGCCCGCGAGCAGGAAGCGCGCTCGATCCGCGCCGAGGGTGACAAGCGAGCGCAGATTATCCGCGCCGAAGCCGATGCCCTGGCTTCGCGGACTTATGCCAACAGCTTTGGCAAGGACCCCGATTTCTATGAATTCTACCGGGCGATGCAGTCGTATCGGACGACCTTTCTGGGGGACGGGCAGGAGCCTCCTTCGCCGACCACCGTTATCCTCTCGCCGGAAAACGATTATCTAAAGGAATTCACCGGTCCGGGACGCTGAAGCCGCGGTCCCGCCGACCATTCAAACAGCATTCATGGCTGCAACCTAGTGCCGCCGCCGGAATGTCGTAATTAAGGGATATCGATGAAGTCGAAGGAGTCTGCCAAAGTGCGCTATGCCTATGGGGTCGCAGCGGCCCTGCTGCTGGGTGGAACGGCTTTTTCGATCGCTTCGGGACCGGTCGGCGCGCAGGTTGCCCAAAACTCGCCGATGGTGCTGCCCCCGGGCGGCGCTCCGATGTCCTTTGCCGGTCTCTCCGCCAGGCTGCAGCCCGCGGTCGTCAACATCTCGACCAAGCAGCGTGTCGCCGTCCGCCAGCAATCCGATCCGCTGGAAGAGCTGTTCCGGCAGTTCGGTGCGCCGATCCCGCAGCAGCGGCAACAGCAACAGCAACAGCAACAGCAACAGCAGGGTGGGCCGCGCACCCGCGAAGCGGGCTCGGTGGGCTCCGGCTTCATCATCTCCGCCGACGGCTACGTCGTAACCAACAACCATTTGATTCAGAGCGCCAGCGGGTCGGGAACGGTCGATACGGTCACCGTCACCCTCACCAACCGCAAAGAATATACCGCGCGAATCATCGGCCGCGATCAGCTTGCCGACCTCGCGCTGCTCAAGATCGAAGGCAGCAACTTCCCATACGTCAATTGGGGCGACAGCCGGGGCGCCCGAGTCGGCGACTGGATTCTCGCGATCGGCAACCCCTATGGGTTTGGCGGGACCGTTACTGCCGGGATCATCTCGGCAGTCCATCGCGCCACCGGAGCGACCAATTTCGCTGCCTATGATCGCTACATTCAGACGGATGCGGCAATCAACATGGGCAATAGCGGCGGCCCGATGTTCGACCTCGCCGGCAACGTCATCGGTGTCAACAGCGCGCTAATCTCGCCGACCGGCACCAATGTCGGCATCGGCCTGGCGATCCCCGCCGAGGCCGCAAAGCCGGTGATCGACGCGCTTCGCCGCGGCGAACGCCCGTCGCGCGGCTACCTTGGCGTCGGCCTGCAGCCGGTCGACGAGGATATCGCCCCGTCGCTCGGACTGCCCAAGGACCGCGGGGAGCTGGTCCGCTCGGTGCAGCCGGGCGCGCCGGCCGCCCTTGGCGGGATCCAGCAGGGCGACGTCATCCTTCGAGTCAACGGACGCGAGGTGAATCCCGACGAGACCGTATCATATCTGATCGCCAACACGCGCGTGGGCTCGCGAGTCCCGCTCGACATCATCCGCGGCGGCAGGGCGATGCGAGTCACCGTCGCTGTCGGGCAGCGTCCGACCGAAGAGGAGCTGGCTCGCGAGCTCGGCGTCGAGGAAGAGGGCTCGGGCCAGGATGATGCACCGGCGTCGCCGGCAAGCCAGACGCTTGGGCTTTCGCTACAGCAGCTGACACCGCAGATCTCTCGAGCGCTCAACCTTCCGGCTGGCGCTCGCGGCGTCGTCATTTCCGCGGTCGATCCATCCAGTGACGCGGCAGAAAAGGGCCTTCAGCGGGGCGACGTGATCCTGTCGATCAATCGGCAGGCGGTGAGCGACCCGGCGCAGGTCGCCGCTGCCGTCGCCGCGGCACGGCGCGCCGGGCGCACCAGCGTGCTGCTTCTGGTCAAGCGCGGCACCGGGCCCGAGGCCTTCGTCGGAGTCGCGATCCCGGCCGGGTGATTTGCGCCGGCGACGGGAGGACCTTAAAAGCGAAAGCTAAGGAAGCCCAGGGCGCCAAGCCCAAGCCCGACTGAGATCTTCCCGCTTGCGCCGGCGCTCCGGATTGGCGAGTGTGCCCCTAGGTCGAGGAGGGGAGAGGGCGGTGCCCGGTTTGGCAGATCGTCTTGCGACACTCAGGGGCTTTCGTGGCCACTGACCGCTGCGAGCTGATCGGCTCGCTGGAGCGCGAATGGCGCGATGCCTTGTGCGCCAAGGACATGGAGCGGCTTCGCGCCCTCATCCACCCGAACTTCGCCCTGATCGGATCGCGCTCCTCAGGCCCTTTCACCATGGGCCGCGACGAGTGGCTCGAGGCCATCCAGAAACGCGAGCTGGTCGGAATTGACCTCAACGTGAAGGACGCTGCGGTGTTCAACGACGTCATCGTCGCCACCGTCGAAGCCAATTGGTGCGTCAAGTATCGCGGAAAGCCGGTCCAGGATTGCGTGCTGCTTACCGACGTCTGGGTTTGCGAGCAGGGCCAGTGGCAGGTAGTCCGCCGCCACTCCAGTCCGGTGCCCACCGCCGACTGCATCGCAGCCACCAGCTAACAGACAAGAGGAAACGAGAAGATGGCGACAGCGACCGGTCCGACGATCGTCCCCGCGGCCGGCCTCAAGGAGCTGACCTTACGAGGCATCATTCTCGGCGCCATCATCACCGTGCTGTTTACCGCCGCCAACGTCTACCTCGGCCTCAAGCTCGGCATCACCTTTGCCACGTCGATTCCGGCCGCCGTGATCTCGATGGCGGTGCTCAAGTTCGTCCGCGACTCGACCATTCAGGAAAACAATATCGTCCAGACCATCGCCTCGGCGGCCGGGACGCTGTCGGCGATCATCTTCGTCCTGCCCGGGCTGATCATGGTCGGATGGTGGACCGGATTTCCGTTCTGGCTGTCGGTCGCGGTGATCGCTTTGGGAGGGATCCTCGGCGTGATGTACTCAGTGCCGCTGCGGCGCGCGCTCGTCACTGGCTCGGACCTGCCCTATCCCGAGGGTGTCGCGGCCGCCGAAGTGCTCAAGGTCGGTGCTGGGGTCGGCGGGGCGGAGGAGAACCGCCGCGGGCTGAAGATGATCGTGCTAAGCTCGCTGGTGTCTGCGGCCTATGCCATCCTCGCCCAGACCAAGTTCGCGGTTACCGAGGCGGCGCGCAGCATCAACTTCGGGGCAGGCGCGACGACCGTTACCAGCAGCCTGTCGATGGCGCTGATCGGGGTCGGCCACCTGGTCGGCATGGCGGTCGGAATTGCGATGCTGGTTGGACTGATCATCAGCTGGTTCGTGCTGGTGCCGTGGCAGACCGGGCTCGCCGGCCTGACCTCGGCGCCAGACCTCGAGACGCTGGTCGGTGGCGTTTTCCGCGACAAAGTGCGCTTCATTGGCGCCGGCACTATCGGCGTCGCCGCGATCTGGACCTTGCTCAAGATTATCGGCCCGATCGTCAAGGGCGTCACCACGGCGCTCAGCGCCAGCCGCGCGCGCAAGCTCGGCGGCCAGGACAGCCTGCCGCTGACCGACCGCGACATCCCCATCGGCATCATCGGCCTGTCCATTGTCGGCTCGATGATCCCGATCGGCTTGCTCCTCTCCGCCTTCGCTCAAAGCGGGCCGATCGCGGCAGCGCCGGGTCTGACGATCGGCCTCAGTCTGCTCTACATCTTTATCGCCGGTGCGATCATCGCCGCGATTACCGGCTATATGGCGGGCCTGATCGGCGCGTCGAACAGCCCGGTTTCCGGGGTCGGGATTCTCACCGTGCTCGGCATCTCGCTGATCCTGGTTGCGCTTTTCGGGCGCGACATCGGGGTCGATGCATCGCAAAGCCTGGTCGCCTACGCTTTGTTCGTCACCGCAGTAATCTTTGGTGTTGCGACCATCGCCAACGACAATCTGCAGGATCTGAAGACCGGGCAACTGGTCGGCGCCACCCCGTGGCGGCAGCAGGTCGCGCTGGTGCTCGGGGTCATCTTCGGATCGCTGGTGATCCCGCCGATCCTGACCGTTCTCAACGATGCGTTCGGTTTCGTCGGCGCGCCCGGAGCCGGGCCCAACGCGCTTGCCGCTCCGCAGGCGGCGCTGATCTCGGCAATCGCGCAGGGCGTGCTGGGCGGCAACCTCGACTGGAACCTAATCGGTCTCGGCGCCCTCATTGGCGTTGGCATGATCATCGTCGACGAGCTGCTCCGGGCATCCAAGCGCGGCTCGCTGCCGCCGCTCGCCGTCGGCATGGGCATTTACCTGCCGATGTCGCTGACCTTGCTGATCCCGGTCGGCGCGACGATCGGCTACGTCTACAACAAATGGGCGGCTCGGGCGCCGGACCCCAAGTTCGCCGAGAGGCTTGGCGTGCTGATGGCGACCGGCCTGATCGTCGGCGAGAGCCTGTTCGGGGTCGCCTTCGCCGGCATCGTCGGCGCGACCGACAATGATTCGCCGCTGGCGCTGGTCGAGGAGTTCGCGTGGGCGGTGCCGATCGGCCTGGTCCTGTTCGCCGGCGCGATCGTCCTGCTGTACCGGAAGACGCGCAGCGAGGCGGATCAGAAGCTGGCGAACGAGGCGTACGTCGACGAGCCGCCGCAGGCCGCGCCCCGCTAGCCTCGGCCGCGGTAAGGGGCCACGCCCTGGTGGGGAAGCCAGAGCCCCTCGGGCGGCGGGCCGCTCTGCCAGAAGACGTCGATCGGCATGCCGCCGCGCGGGTACCAATAGCCGCCGATGCGAAGCCACTGCGGCTGCATCTCGTCGGTCAGCCGTCGGCCGATGCCGACGGTTACGTCCTCGTGGAAGCCGCAATGGTTGCGGAACGCGCCTAGAAACAGCTTCAGGCTCTTGGATTCGACGATGGTCGCGGCGGGCGCATAGTCGATCACCAGATGCGCGAAGTCGGGCTGGCCGGTGACCGGGCAGAGCGAAGTGAACTCCGGCGCGGCGAAACGCACCAGATAGAGTTCACCGCTGCGCGGATTGGGCACGTAATCAAGCGTTGCATCTCCAGGCGAAGCGGGAAGCGCGCTGCCTTTGCCGAGGTGCCGAGTCTCCATCGCGCGGCGACCTAGCAGCCTCAACTCGTTATTGCGAGGAGCGCAGCGACGCGGCAATCAAGTCTGAATTGCTTCGCTGCGCTCGCAATGACGGAGGAACGCATGGACGCGCTGGTCTCGACCGAATGGCTCGAAGAGCATCTGGGCAAGGAGGGCCTGGTCGTTGCCGATTGCAGCTGGCACATGCCGGCCAGAGGGCGCAGTGGCCGCGCCGAATTTCTCGCCGCCCACATCCCCGGCGCGCGCTTCTTCGACATCGACGAGGTCGCCGACCATTCGAGCGCCGCGCCGCACATGCTTCCGACTGCCGAGCATTTCGCGCGGGCAATGGAGGCGACCGGGATCGGCAGCGACGAGCGCATCGTCGTCTACGATAACAGCCCGCTGCGCTCGGCGGTGCGCGGCTGGTTCATGCTTCGTCACTTTGGCGCGCGGGAGGTGGCGGTGCTCGACGGCGGCTTTGGCAAATGGTTAGCCGAAGGCCGCCCCGCCGGAAGTGGCGAGGCTCCGCAGCGGGCGGTGCGGTTCCAGCCGCACTTGCGCGAGGACGTCGTGAACAAGGATCAAATGCTTTCTGGAATCGGCCGTCCCATCCTCGACGCTCGCGGGACGGCGCGGTTCGACGGCAGCGAAGCCGATCCGCGCCCGGGCGTCGCGCCGGGCCACATTCCCGGATCGCTCAACCTGCCGTTCGCGGCACTCTACAATGATGACGGCACGTTGCGCAGCAGCGAGGAGATCAGGCGACTGTATGAAAGCGCCGGGGCGAGCATCGAGCGACCGTTCGTCGCCACCTGCGGCTCGGGAATAACCGCTAATTCGCTGATCTTCGCGGCGCACCTCGCCGGCAACGATTCCGCTTTCTTGTATGATGGAAGCTGGTCGGAATGGGGCGCCGACCCGGCAACCCCGAAGGCGGTCGGGCCGGCCTAGTCGCCGATCAGGCGCTCGATGTCCTCGAGCCCGGCGCGGATCTCGCTGGCGAGGTGCTTCAGCGCCGCCGGACTGACATCACCGCCGATTTCGCGATGGCTGGCGACGACCTCGAGGCCGGCGCTGGCGACGGCAAGCAGGGCCGCCGAGCGCCGGTCGAAGCAGCGCCGTTCGGCCTCGCTGGCCGAAGCCCAGCCGTTGCAAAGATCGTCGACGTCGAAATCCGACGCCGGTCCGCCGCCAAATTCGTCGACCGCGCGAAGCGCGTTGCGCAGGCTGGCGAGGCGAAGCACCGGCTCGGGCGCCGGTTGCGGTGCCGACTCGGTGGCGGGGTGCGAGAGGTTATTGAGCATCGCGCATTTGTCGCGCGCCAGGGCTAACGATTGGTAAACAGGCTCTAGGCGTCCGACCTGGGGGTGATGTCGCGAAGGATCCAGCCGCGTTGGGGGATGGTCTCGATGAACTCGGCGCCGCCGGCGGCATTGCGCAGCTTCTTGCGCAACTTCGAAATGAAGACATCGATGATCTTGGGCTGCGGCTGGTCGTCGGAGCGGCGGTAGAGGTGCTTGAGCAGCATCGAGCGGGTGACAACGTTGTTGCGGGCAAAGGCGAGCAGCTCCAGCACTCGATATTCCATCTCAGTGATCCCGATCGGGTGGCCGTCGATTCGGATCAGCCGCTGCGCCTGGTCGACCGCAAGCCGGCCGCCGCACAGGGATTCGGGCATGTCGCCGCCAGCTTCCTTGATCGTGGCGAGCAGTCGCGAGGCGGCCTGGTCGCTTTCTTCTTCGGTAAGCGTGCCGGGGCTTCCAATCAGCGCCTGCTGCAGCTCGCCAAGCGCCTTGTGCGCCTCTTCGACCAGCCGCGAGCCTTCCTCGAAGCGGCGCCGCGAGCGGTCGAGCATCGCTTCGATCTCGACCAGCCGCGTGGTCAGGCTTTCCTCGCCCATGGTCCCGGCGCTGCTCAGCGACCCGGCGCCGGAGCGGCTGTCCGGGTCGGCGGTGGCAGCGTGAAATTGGGCGGGATCACCAGCGGCGCGTTGCGCCGGATCCCAAGCTCGCCTGACTCGACGCTTTTACCGCCGCCAAGCAGCGTACAGCCGCTCAACGCGATCGCGGGCAGCAGTACGACAATCACGCTCTTAAGCATTTTCGACGAACTCCTTCGGCTGTTCGTTGCGCATCAGGAAAGCGCGTAGCAACAATATCACGACGCCGATGCTAATGGCAGCATCGGCGACATTGAAGACCAAAAACGGGCGGCACAGGCCGTTGTCGTAGCTGGGGCACAATGCAGCCGGGATGCCGCGGAAGTGCAGGTCGGCGAAGTCGACGACATAGCCGAAGCGGATTCGGTCCAGAATGTTGCCGAGCGCGCCGCCGAGGATCAGCGCCAGCGCCGCCTGGTCGCCCCGAAGCCGCTCGCGGCCGATCCAGTAAGCGACTCCGATGGCGATGGCGCCGGTCACCGCGACCAGCACCCAGCGGCCGGTGTCGGTGGAAGCGTT
>JACCSV010000163.1 GCA_013812805.1 Sphingomonas sp.
CCGGTAGGTGCGGACCACCCCGGTGCTCGGAAGCTCGAGCGCGCGTTTGAATTCGCCGTCGTTGGTCAGGAGCAGCAGCCCCTCGGTCATGAAATCGAGCCGCCCGACCGGCATTACCCGCGGCAGGCCCGGGGGTAGGCGATCGTAAATCGTCGCCCGACCCTTGGGGTCGCGCGCGGCGGTCAGGGTCAACGGCGGCTTGTAGAAGCGGAACAGGCGCGCCGCTTCGGTTGCCTTGACCGGCTTGCCGTCCACCGTCACCCCGCGCAAATCCTCGAGCAACGTCGCGGGGGTCGTCAGCACCTTGCCGTCGATCGCGATTCGGCCTTCCGCAATCATCCGCTCGATGTCGCGCCTCGACGCGACCCCGGCACGGGCGAGCAGCTTGGCGATCCGCTGCGGCCCGGTTTCGCGCGGCTCGGGTCTGGCGCCGCCGCGGCCGCCGGCGCGGGGCGGCACTGGATCGCGCTTCGTTCGTTGCGGTTTCAAGGTGATGTTCCTGTTGGGGGCCTGATGCTGTTCGGCAAGCGCAACCGCGTCGTCAAGCGCATCCTCATTGTCGAGGATGAGCCGCTGACCGCGTTCGACAATGAAGTGACGCTCGCCGACGTCGGCTACGAGGTAGTGGCGACGCTCGACAATTTCGACAAAGCGATCGCGCTGATCGGGCGCGAGCAGGTCGACCTGATCCTCAGCGACGTCCAGCTGAGCGGCGAACGCACCGGCGTCGATCTTGCGACCGCAGCCAAGGCCCGAGGTGTCCCGGTGCTATTCTCGACGGGCATGAAGCTTCCCGACGAGGTCGCCGCGGTCGCGGTCGGATGCCTCAGCAAGCCCTACACGGAGCGCCAACTTCGCGACGCGCTGGACAGCGTCGACCGGCTGCTCGCCGGCGAACGCGTCGAACCGACCAAGGGACTTGCGCTCTACAATCAGCGACCGCCCGAAGACCCGGCGCGCTAACCCCCTGTTCAGCGGCGCCGGCGATGCTAATCATCAAAGTCATCGGAAGTGGGGGCATTGAGCATGGCAACGGCTACGGTTGACGAAAAGCCGAAGGGTCTGCGTCTCCTCAAGACTGCGCTCAGCAACCGGAAAACTATGATCATGCTGGTCTTCGGCTTCGCCGCCGGGCTGCCGTACACGCTTCTCATTGGCACGCTGAACGCCTGGCTTGGCGAGTGGGAAGTCGACCTTGCCACGATCGGTGTCTTGTCGTGGATCGGCCTAGCCTACGCGTTCAAATTTCTGTGGTCGCCGCTTGTCGACCGGGTGCGCCTCCCAGGGCTTGAAAAACTTGGTCGGAGACGAAGCTGGCTGATCGTCTGCCAAGTTCTGCTTACCGCCACTTTTTTCGCGCTGTCGGTCTCCGATCCGCGGCTCCAGCTCGGCTGGTTCGCGCTGGTTGCGGTGATCGGCGCGTTCGCTTCTGCAACTCAGGACGTAGTCATTGACGCCTGGCGGATCGATGTCGCTGACGACAAGGCCCCGGTCGAGATCCTCTCCTCCATCTATCAGTTCGGCTATCGAATCGCAGCGCTAATTGGCGGTGCGCTTGCGCTTATTCTGTCGGAACGCGTCAGCTGGCCCACTGTCTATGCGATCATGGGGGGCTTCATGGCCCTGACGATCCTTGCGACGCTGATGGCGTCCGACACTCCGCGCGAAGCGGTTGAGCGCGAGCGCAGCGCGCTTCGGCGCGCAGGTGCAATCGAACCTCGCTTGCGCGCGATAGGCCTCGCGATCGTCGGTGCTGGCTGGCTGTGGGCGGTCTGGACCGTAGGCGCCTTCATGACCCGAGTTCTGACCGCTTCGCCTAACGACCCCAATCCGCCGGTCGTCGGCGACTTTACCAAAACGATGGGGCCACTGATCGTCGCCGCCACCGTCATTTTGCCGGCGATTGTCGCGGCTACATTCAACTGGCTCAAGGACCGGCGTGGTTACGTTCTCACAGCGGATCAAAGCCCAGACGCGGGCGGCCGTGCCGCGGATCACGCTTACTCAGCGCTGATTTTGCCACTCGGCGAACTGGTTCGGCGGATCGGCTGGGGCGTGATTGTCGTCCTCGGGCTGATCCTGAGCTACAGGATCACCGACAATATCTGGGGATCGTTCGCCTTTCCCTTCTATCTCCAAGAGCTGAAGTACACCGGTGACGAGGTTGCGTTCGCGTCGAAGATCTTTGGCGTGTTCATGACCATGGCTGGAATTGCGATCGGTGCAGCTCTGTTCGCCACCGTCGGGCGGATGCCAACGCTGCTCGCCGGCGCGGTGGTCGCCGCGGCGAGCAACCTGCTTTACGCCGACCTTGCCGCAGGTGCCGCAAACATCGATGCGTTCGCCCGCGCTTTCGGGCTCGATGCGTTTGGCCACGACCTCCGGATGGTTCGGCTGCTGATCGCGATTTCAGGCGAGAACATTGCCGGAGGCCTCGCCGGCGCTGCCTTTGTCGCATATCTGTCGTCGATCACATCCCGAGAGTTCAGTGCCGTCCAATATGCGCTGCTATCGTCGCTAACCTTCCTCGTCGGCTCGCTTGGCCGAGCAGCAGTCGGCGAGGCGATCGATCGCATCGGTTACGCGCCCGTGTTCCGCTTTACCGCTCTGATCGGACTGATTGCTGTTGGCTTTGTAATTCTGGAATGGGCGCGGACCGCGTGGGTTGAGCGGCGGCAGACGGCCGATGGGCCAATGCTCCAAGCCGACGCGGCGCGCGCAGCGGAGGGGGATACGGCTTAGTCCGGGTACTGGCGGTTCGCCTTAAGTGCTTCGCCGGCAAGGTAAAGCGACCCGAGGATCGCAACCGGTGATTGGCTGGCGCCGCTAATCGCCGCTTCAAGGCTTGCCGCTGGCGCCCCAGCGGGAAAGCCGAGTTCCAGCGCGAGGCGGGCCAGTTGCGCAGGATCGTGGCATTCGTGGTCGGCCACCGGAATCGCGACCATCGGGCAACCCGTACCCCCAAGCCGCTCGAGGAACCCGCGCGCGTCCTTGTTGGCGAGCAGACCGATCACCAGCAGTGGCCGTGGCCCCGGCATCCGGTTCAGCCAGATGGCGATCCGCTCTGCGGCATTGGAATTGTGACCGCCGTCTATCCAGACATCGCCACCGGCCAGCTCAGTCAGCGGCCCCACCGCCAGCTTCTGCAGGCGCGCCGGCCAGTGCGCTTCCCGCGGCATCCGCTCGAACGCTTCGAGGGGCACCCCGACTTGGTCTTGGTGGCGCAACATCGCGAGTGCGAGTGCACAATTCTCCTGCTGGTGGTCCCCTTCCAGAATGGGAAGGGGGACCGTCATCGCGCCCCTCGAATCGCGGTAGTTCAAGCGCCCGTCGGTTGGGCTGAAATGCCATCGGCTAAAGGCGGGATAGAGCGGCGCACCTTTTTGCTCGGCGATTTCGGCGACGGCCTTGAGGATGGCGTCCGAATAAGCGCTTACGACCAGCGGCGCGCCGCGCTTGGCGATGGCTGCTTTCTCCTGCGCGATGACGATCGGGTCGGAGCCGAGGAACTGCTGGTGATCGACGCCGAGCGCAGCGATGCCGCAGACCGCCGGGCGGTCGATAACGTTGGTCGCGTCAAGCCGCCCGCCGAGGCCGACCTCGACGATGCAGGCGTCCGCCGGAGTTCGGGCGAAGGCGAGGAAAGCCGCAGCGGTGGCGACTTCGAAGAAGCTCGGCTGGATGTCGGCGCCGACGTCGAGGACATCTTCGAGCAGGGCAGCAAACGCCTCGTCCTCGATCAGGGTGCCGGCGAGCCGTATGCGCTCGTTGAAACGCACCAAATGCGGGCTGGTGAAGACGTGGACCTTGTGCCCCGCGGCTTCGAGCCCGGCACGAAGGAAGGCGCAGGTCGAGCCCTTGCCGTTGGTCCCGGCGACGTGGAACGCGGGCGGCAGCGAGTCCTGCGGCCGACCGAGGCGATCGAGCAGGCGGGTGATTCGGTCGAGCCCGAGCTGGTCGCCGCCCGGGGACAGCATGCACAGCCGGTCGAGCTGGGCCTGGACCGCAGCGCTGTCCGACCGCGCAAAGTCAGCCATCAGGCCGCCTTCTTCTCCGGCATCAGATAGGCGATCAGCATCGCCAGCCGCTCGGCCAGCTGCTGCCTCGGGACGACCATGTCGATCATCCCGTGCTCGAGCAGATATTCGGCGCGCTGGAAGCCTTCGGGCAGCTTCTCGCGGATGGTCTGCTCGATCACGCGCTGGCCGGCAAAGCCGATCAGCGCTCCCGGCTCCGCGATCTGGACGTCGCCCAGCATCGCGTAAGACGCCGTCACTCCGCCCGTCGTGGGATCGGTCAAAACAACGATGTAGGGCAGGCCCGCCTCGCGCAGCTCGGCCAGGCCGACCGTGGTGCGGGGCATCTGCATTAGCGACAATATGCCTTCCTGCATCCGCGCGCCGCCGGCCGCGGTGAACAGGACATACGGAGCCCTGGCCTCGATCGCCGCTCGCGTGCCGACCAGGAAGGCGGCACCCACGGCAATGCCCATCGAACCGCCCATGAAGGCGAAATCCTGGGCGCCGACGATCGCGGTTCGGCCGCCGATCGTGCCGCGGGCGTTGAGCAGTGCGTCGCGCTGGTTGGTGGCGGCGCGGGCCGCCTTCAGCCGCTCGGTATAGCGCTTGCTGTCGCGGAACTTGAGCGGGTCCTCGCGCACCTCGGGCGCCCGAAGCAGCTCATATTGGCCGCCGTCGAACGTATGCTGGAATCTGAGCTTTGGCCCGATCCGCCCGTGGTGGTCGCAGCGCGGGCAGACCTGGAGATTGTCCTCCCATTCCTTGAGGAAAACCATCGTCCCGCACTTGCCGCACTTGTGCCACAAGGTCTCGGTCGTCTGCCGCTTGGGCAGGAACGGGATCCCGTTTCGCACCCGGCTCAGCCAGCTCATGTCCGCGTTGCTCCTGTTCGCACCGCGCGGCGGGTAGGCCCAAGCCCGCGATCTTGTCCAGCCGTCTAGAGGGTGGCGGCGATTGCCCTGGCCGCTTCCGCCGGACTATTGGCCTGGGTGATCGGCCGACCGATAACCAGCACCGAAGCGCCTGCGTCCATCGCCGAGCGCGGCGTGACGACACGTTTCTGATCGCCAGTTCCGTCGGCTTCCGGCCGCACCCCTGGGACCACGAAATAGCCGGTGGGCCAGGCGTTGCGCGCGGCCTTCACCTCTTCGCCAGAACAGACGATGCCGTCGCAACCGGACTCCCGAACGAGGCCGGCAAGCCGCTCGACCTGATCGCTGGCGCCGCCGCCGACGCCGATGGAGCGAAGGTCGGTGAAATCGAGGCTGGTGAGGACGGTCACCGCAACGACCTTAGTGTCTTCCCAGGCTGCGGCCTTGGCCTGTTCGAGCATCGCTCGGCCGCCTGCGGCATGTACGGTGACGATTGCCGGCTTCAGCGGCGCCAGCGCGCGCATAGCGCTTGCGACGGTGTTGGGGATGTCGTGGAGCTTGAGGTCGAGGAATATCGGCAGGCCGAGCTGGCCGACCGCCGCCACACCCTCGGGGCCGTTAGAACCGAAGAATTCCAGCCCCAACTTGAGGCCGCCGACGGTGGTGCCGACCGCTTTGGCGAGCTCCAGCGCGCGATCGAGGTCCGGCGTGTCGATGGCAACGAAGATCGGGCTCACAGCGCGGCCTCGTGGCGCGGCTCGTCAAGCGGCCGAGGTGGCGCCGCAGTCGCCGGCTTGCGCTGCAAGCGCCAGTAACGCGCCCTGTAGGCCAGCCATGCCGGAAGCCAGCCGAGGAAGAAGGCGATCAGCAGCAGCAGCGGAATCTTGATGTCGGCCTGAAGGTCGCCCCACAGGCTGATCGTGACATCGCGCCAGTTGCGCGCTGCGACGCCAACGGCGAGCGCGACGATCACCACCCACAGCAAGCTCTTGAGGAATTTCATTCGCGGCCTCCGACCCGGCGCTTTAGGCAGGCGTCGGGACGAACACCAGCAAGGACCCGGTTTCGTCGTAGACAAGCGTCGCTTCGTCGCATCGTTCGCTGTGCGCCGTTGAGCGGCGAATCTGCGACGGCCAACAGCGTCGGGAGGGGAGGGCACGGTTGATCAAAGCAATAGTGGCGCTCGGCGCGGTCGCGTTTCTGGTCGGTGCCGGAGTGATGGCCAGCCGGACCGCCGGCGATGCGACGAACGAAGCGGTGGAATCCACACTGGTCGCTCGCGCGCGGCTGGCGACAGTGGCTCCGGCAGAGCGCCGCGACATCGATTATCAGGCGCTCGATGCGCGGCTGCAGCGGCTCATGGCCGAGCCGGCGATGGTCGGGCTTGCCGTCGGCATTGTCGAGAACGGCCGCATCATCTTCCTGCGCGGCTACGGCGAGACCGTTGCCGGCTCCGGCGAAAAGGTCACGCCGCAAACCGTGTTCCGCTGGGCATCCGTGTCGAAGGGCGTCGCTTCGACCATGGTCGCCAAGCTGGCCGAGCAGGGCAAGGTCAGCCTGACTGCGCCAATCGCCCAATACAGCCCGATCAAGTTGCCCGCGGGCGCCGAGCAGCAGGCGACCGTCGGGGACGTGCTCAGTCATCGCCTTGGCCTTTACCGCAACGCCTACGACAACAAGCTCGAAGAAGGACAGGACCCGGCTTTCCTCCGCCAAACCCTTGCCCACCTCAACCTGATCTGCGCGCCGGCGTCGTGCTGGAGCTACCAGAACGTTGCGTTCGACGCCGCCTCCGACGTCGTTGCGCGCGGGACCGGAGTCCCCTATCAGGATGCGGTCGAGGAAATGCTGTTCCGCCCGATCGGCATGAACAGCGCCAGCATTACCCGCGAAGGCCTGATGGCGTCGCCAAGCTGGGCCCGACCGCACAGTGCCGGCGGCAGGGAGCTGGAGGTGAACGACATTTATTACCGCGTGCCGGCCGCTGGCGGAGTCAACAGCAACATCAAGGACCTGTCGCTGTGGATGCTGACACAGGTCGGGGCCATGCCCGACGTCGTCTCGCCGCGAGTGCTACAGGTCATTCAGGCGCCGCTGGTCAAGACCCCGGGCCAGCGCGGCCGGCTTCGCAAGTTCCTCGAGCGGCTTGGCGACACCTGGTACGGCTATGGCTGGCGAAGCTATGATTATGCCGGGCACCGCGTCGTCGGTCACCGTGGCGGCGTCAATGGCTACCGCTCGCTGATCCTGTTCGACCCGGCCAAGAAGAGCGGCGTTGTCGCCATGTGGAACAGCAGCGTCACCCAGCCGGCGGGGCTGGAGTTCGAAGTGATGGACATGATCCACCGGCTGCCGTTCCGCGACTGGCTCCAGCTCGACGAGGCTGCACGGGCTACGGTCGTTGAAGATCCGCTTGCCGCCAACAGCGGCGAGATTGCGAACCGCTCGCGTTAGGAACCGCTGTCGGCGGCGATGGGTTGTCGTCGTCAACGAGGAGAAATTCACATGGCCGAGAAGACTCAGGACGCGATTGCGTTGCTCAAGGAAGACCATCGCACTGTCGAGGAGCTGTTCGAGCAGTTCGAAAAGGCAAGCGGCGATGGCCGCAAGGAGAAGCTGGCCAAGCAGATCTGCCTCGAACTCACGGTCCACGCGACGATCGAGGAAGAGATTTTCTACCCGGCTTGCGAAGGAAAGGTCGAGGAGGACCTGATCAAGGAAGCTTATGTCGAACATGACGCCGCTAAGATTCTGATCGCGCAGATCCAAGCCGGCGGACCGAACGACGAATTCTATGATGCCAAGGTCAAGGTGCTGCAGGAAGAGATCGAGCACCACATCGAGGAAGAAGAGCAGCGCATGGAAGGCCTGTTTGCTCAGGCGCGCAAGGGTGGCATCGATGCCGATGCGTTGGGCGAGCAGATGGCCGCCCGCAAGGCCGAGCTGATGCAGCAGGCGGCCAGCGGCACCTTGCCCAAGCCCGAGCTGACGACGATGTAGGCAAGCCCCGGAGCCTTAGGGCTCCGGGCGCTATTTAGCGGATGCGACTTGCGTGCCGCCCGCTGGATCCCAGCCGTAAATGTCCGGCACGAACGCCATCCGACCATTCTCGGGCTGCGCAGTGATATATGTCGTGTAGATCGGCACACCGCGGGCCATCTGCTCGAACTGCTCGGCACTGCCGCTCGGCTTGGCCGGCTCGCGCCCAAGCAACCATTTGGCAAAACGGTGGGCGTCTTCGAGGCGGACGCAGCCGTTGCTCTTGTCGCGGCTGGCAAGGTCGAAATAGCTGCGCATCGGGGTGTCGTGGAGGAAGATGTCCTCAGGGTTGTTGAAGGGGAACTTGAGGTCGCCCATCGAATTCGCGCCGCTCGGCTTCTGCCGAACGCGAATCTCGACCTTGCCTTCCTTCACTGCCTTCCAGTCGACCGACTTCGGGTCGAGCGCTTCCGATTCTGAAGTCCAGTCCTTCATCACCTCATAGCCTCGGGCCTTAAGATAAGACGGCCCCTGCTTGAGCACGGCCGGCGCCACGGTCTTGCGCACCAGGTGGTGCGGCACGTTCCAGTAAGGATTGTGGACGACGTAATACATCACGCTAGCGATCATCGGCGTTGGAAGGCCGAGTGTTTTCTTGTCGCCGACAACGACCTTCATCGAATCCACGGCGGCGCCATTTTCGAACATCAGCAGCCGCTGGGTCGCGGAATCAACGATCGCGAACTTGCCGGTCGCCGGGATGGCGCGAAGACGGTCGAGGTTGGCGGTCACCCGCGGGTCCGGCGCCAACGTGCCCGCGGCCTGCATCCGCGACCATTCGGCCGCGCGGATCTGGGTGTAGATCGGGTTGACGTTCGACACCGATATAAGGTGCGCATCGAGCGACGGAGCGGCCGCCGTTGGAAGCAGGATCTGATCCGCTCGAGTGCCCTGCGGCTTGAGCACGTCATACGCGTAGATCATTCCCGGCGTCGCCCGCTTGAGCGACTGAACATACATTACCCAGGCGGCGGATAGCGTTCGCTCGGCAGCGGCGACCGCGGCGGGATTGCCGGTCGATGCCTGCTGCAACGCCGACTGGACCTGCGCCGCCAACTGCGGGCCCGCAGCCAGGCCGTCGACGGGCGCACGGTTGAGGATCTGCATCAGTTGCTGCACCGCCGGCTTGGCGGCGCTGCCGTTGAACCAGATCGGCGCATACCGCCAGCTGCTGTAGACGGCGTCGACAGCGCCCGAGGTCGGCAGGGCGGACGTTGCAAGCGCCGTCGGCGCCTGCGTTGCCGCACCGGCGACAGCCGGCTGGAGCGTTAGTGCCGACGCGGCGGCGAACAGGGTGAGGGTTTTCATCACGCTGAGGTAAATGAAGGGTTCGCCCTTAACAACGCCTGACCTTCGGGCAGGTGACGTTGCTGGGCGAACCGTGACTTCAAAGACTCACTTCAGCGTAGGTCGTCGAGCGGACAGTCGGATCAGGCTCCGATCATCACCGGCGTTCCGACGCTGGTGACGCTGAACAGCTTCTGCGCGAACTGCTTGGGCAATCGAACGCACCCGTGAGAGGCGGGACGTCCGGGATTGTGCCCGGCGTGAAGAGCCACCCCGAAACGATCGATGCGGTGCATGAAGGGCATCGGCGCGTTGTCGTACTTGCGCGAGTGATGCATCGTCTTCTTCTCCAGCACCTGGAAGATGCCGGTCGGCGTCGGGGTCTTGGTGGCGCCGCTGGAGACCGCGGCGACGGCCATCAATTCGCTGCCCCGGTACAGGTACGCCTGCTGGTCGGACAGGCTGACGACCACCCGCTCGTTGCCGGCGGAATCCGGGACGTCGCGCCACAGAAACTGACCTGGCTTGACGCGGCCCTTGCCGAAGGTGGCGACCATGTCCGAGATCGCAAGTTCGGCGGCGCCGGCGGCTGCAGCTTTTGCTTCGTACGTTTCCAGTGAGGCCGTTGCGGGGCTCGCAGGAATCGAGAGAGCGAACGCGCCCGAGACCGCCAGCGCTACTGCTAGCTTATTCATTACACACCCGAATTTTCTTGTTGACTTTCGCGGAATCAATGTTCCGCACGGTGTAGGGTTCCAACAAATGTTTGTTTCTAGGAATTTTCGGTCTGAGGCTCCTCCTCGCCAAACCGCCCAATCGCTATCAGCAACACACCGGTGGCGATGAAACTTGCCGCGAATACCCAGGCGAAATGGGCAACGATCTGCGGCGTTGGCCCGAACACGCCGTAGACCAGCAGCGCCACCGGCAGGCCGGCAAGGAGACCCAGCGCCAGCAGCAGATCGGTGGCCGCGGCGAGCGCGAGCCAGTTTCCAAGCGGCCGGCTGGTGCGGGCCGCGGAATACAGCAGCGCCGCGCCCCGCACCACCAGCCACAGGATCACCATGTTCATCACCGCAAAGAAGTGTGCGCTGGGGTCGGCGACGAGACGAATGCCGGCAAGTAGGGTCGCCACCGCAGCGAGCCGAACGCTCTTGCGGTGCCGGCGGCGAATGTAGCTGGTCGCAAGCTCAATTGCCCCGGCCGCGATCAGCAGCCAGCCGACGACCAGCCGCCCCGGCAGATCTCGCTGAAGCGGAAGCAGCAGCGCCCCGGCAGCAAGCAGCATGATCAATATTCCGGCGACCGCGGTCACGATCTTGAGTCTGGTATCGCTCATCAAAAGCCTCGGTCAATCAACCTTGGCGGGGTCGGAACGGTTCCGTCACGGACGTCGGTGTTACGGCAACCGCTCCTTCGACCGCCTCGCTTCGCGCTCGGCCTCATCGATCGCGCGAACCAAACCATCGAAGCACGGCGAATCCTCAACCGGCCACAAGCGGGTAAAGGAGTCGCCGAGCAGACTCAGGTCCCGCTGCGTCAACAAACCAACCGCGACTATCCGTTCTTTCGCCAACACCGGCTCCGAGCTTTCATTAAAAGGTCTAGTTTCGCCGTCTTCAACGAACCCGGTCCGGGGAAGTGCCTAAAGTTGCGGCCCGGTATCGACCAGCGGCATCGGGCCGGCGTTCGGGTGCCGACTGGCAAGGGGCTGATGACGGGATTGGCCGGGAACGGAATGCGGCCAGCAGCGCTAAGCTTGCGAAGGAGAAGCAAGATGTTGAGGAAATTGATCTTCGCTGCCGGCGCAAGCTACCTCTGGCGCAAGTTCACCGGTGGCGGACGCCGTTCGCCAGGCTATTCGCGCACTGGTCTCGGCAACATCCTGGGCGGGTCTCGCTCAAGTCGCCGCTGGTAGGCACTCCTACGACTCGTTGCCCGTTCGACCGCTGACTGCTTCGATCAAGGCCAGCGCGTCGCCCGCGCCGGCAGATGACGCCGTATTGTCGAAAATGCACCAGCATTCGCCACCGCTGGCTGCCAGGCGCTCGGCATAAAGGTCGATCCGATCGCGATAGCTCGATCGGTACACCACCGGCGAACCATGCAATCGCCAGTAAGCCAGTCCCATCCAGCCACCGGGGCTTTCGGCGCTTGGGGAGATCGCCGGATCCGCGGCCACCCGAGCCACCTCCAGGTCGCGGAGCAACTTGGCCGCTTCCTCGCCAAACCAGCTTGGATTGCGCGGCTCGCAGGCGAGTAACGCGGTGGTTCGGCTGTGAAGATCGGTGAAGAACGCGGAAGCGACCTTCCCATCTAGCTCGAGCTTGGGCGGCAGCTGGACAAGCAGGACCGCGAGCTTTTCGCCAAGCACGTCCGCCTGCGCCATGAAATCATCGAGCAGATCCCCGGTCCCCACTAGCTTCGCCTGATGGGTGATCGTCTTGGGCAGCTTGACCGAGAAGCGGAAGCTGGCTGGGACGCTGTCGCGCCAGCGCTCCCAGGTGGAGAGCCGGTGCGGCCGGTGAAAGCTGCTGTTGATTTCCGCGACCGGAAATCGGCTGGCGTACCGCTCCAGCGCCGATCCTCCGGCCGAAAACCGGTCCGCGATGTCGCTTGGAATGCTCCAGCCCGCAGTGCCGATGGAGATGGTCACGGCGGTTGTAACGCTTCTTTGGCGCTTTCGTGCACGCTAGGGAGCGCCGATGCCCGCGCCCGAAAGCTTCGACGTCATCGTTCTTGGCGCTGGCGGTGCCGGGATGATGTGCGCCGCGGTGGCGGGACAGCGGGGGCTGCAGGTGCTGCTCGTCGATCATGCCGATGCCCCGGGCAAGAAGATCCTGATCTCGGGCGGCGGGCGGTGCAATTTCACCAACATCAATGCCGGGCCCGACAATTATCTGTCGGCCAATCCCCATTTCGCCAAATCGGCGTTGCGCCGGTACACCGCCGCGGATTTTATCGCTTTGGTCGATCAGTACGGCATCGCCTGGCACGAAAAGACGCTCGGCCAATTGTTCTGCGACGGCTCTGCGCGGCAAATCGTCGCAATGTTGCTGGCCGAATGCGAGATCGGCGGAGTGACCGTGCAGCTTGGCTCGCCGGTGACGGCGATCGACCATGGCGAAAGCGGCTTCCGCATTACTGCGAACGGCCGCGCCGCTGCGGCCCCGGCGCTGGTGATCGCGACCGGCGGACTCTCAATCCCCAAGCTCGGCGCGAGCAGCTTTGCCTATGACCTCGCTCGGCAGTTCGGCATTGACGTGGTCGAGCCACGCCCGGCGCTGGTGCCACTGACTCTCGGCGTCGAGGAAGCGCTGTTCCGCGAACTGTCCGGTGTCGCCGCTGAGGTCGTTGCAAGCGCCGGCCGGACCCGCTTTCGTGAGGCGGCGCTGTTCACTCACCGAGGTCTGTCCGGGCCGGCGATCCTGCAGATTTCATCCTTCTGGCGACCGGGGGACGAGATCGCGATCGATTTCCTTCCCGATGCGACGCGCGGGTGGCTGGCTGCGACAAAGCGGGCACGGCCCCGGGCCGGGGTGAAAGCGGTGCTCGGCGGGCTATTGCCGGCGCGACTTGCCGATACGCTCAGCGATCGCATCGGCCTCGGGATAGACCTCGGCAATATCGCGGACCGGCAGCTCGACGTGGCCGAGCAGCGTCTTCGCGAGTGGCGCTTCCGCCCCAGCGGCAGCGAGGGCTTCGCCAAGGCCGAAGTCACTTCGGGCGGCATCGCCACTGCCGAGCTGTCGTCGCGGACGATGGAGGCCAAGAAGGTGCCCGGTCTTTACGCGGTCGGCGAGGCGGTGGACGTCACCGGCTGGCTTGGCGGCTACAATTTCCAGTGGGCCTGGGCGAGCGGCTGGGCAGCGGGGCAGGCGGTCTGTACCTGACGCAAATTCGCGGGACCGAGTCGCGAGAGGCAATCAGGAGAAAGCGCATGTCCACCGTCATTGAGCCTCGCCCAGCGACCGCAGCCAAGGATAGCGGCGGCGGGGTCAAAGCTTACGGCGCGTTCGCGGCCGACCGGCCGCTCGAGCCGCTCGACATTGAGCGCCGCGCGCCCGGGCCTCGCGACGTCGAGATCGCGATCGCGTTTTGCGGCGTGTGCCACTCCGACCTGCACACGGTGCGTTCGGAATGGGAGGGCACGCTCTACCCGTGCGTTCCCGGCCACGAGATCGTCGGCCATGTCACCGCGGTCGGAAGCGAGGTCGGCACATTCCAGGTTGGCGATACGGTCGGGGTCGGCTGCCTGGTCGACAGCTGCCGCTCGTGTAGCGCTTGCGAGGAGGGGCTCGAGCAATATTGCACGGGCGGTTTCACCGGCACCTACAATGGTGCGACGCAGGACCCGCCTGGCCATACGCTGGGCGGCTATTCGCAGTCGATCGTGGTAGACGAGGGCTATGTCCTGAAGATCACGCACCCCGCCGATCAGCTGGCAGCGGTAGCGCCGCTGCTGTGCGCGGGCATCACCACCTACTCGCCGCTTCGCCACTGGAACGCGGGCCCGGGAAAGAAGGTCGGAATCGTCGGCATCGGCGGGCTTGGCCACATGGGCATCAAGATTGCCCATGCGATGGGCGCGCGCACCGTCGCTTTCACGACGTCGCAGAGCAAGCGAGAGGATGCGCGGAGGCTCGGCGCCGATGAGGTGATCGTCTCGCGAAATCCCGCCGAGATGGAAGCCCATGCCGGCAGCTTCGACTTCATCCTCGACACGGTCGCGGCGAGCCATGACCTTGACGCCTTCACGCAATTGTTGAAGCGCGACGGGACCTTGTGCCTGGTTGGAGCACCGGAGCATCCGCATCCGACGCCCAATGTCGGGGCGCTGATCTTCCAGCGGCGCTCGATCGCCGGCTCGCTGATCGGCGGCCTGCCCGAGACTCAGGAAATGCTGGATTTCTGCGCCGAGCGGGGGATCGTCTCGGACATCGAAATGATCCCAGCCCAGTCGGTCGACGAGGCCTATGAGCGGATGCTCAACAGCGACGTCAAATACCGTTTCGTGATCGACATCGCCTCGCTTGGCACACCAGCGCCGAAATCGCTGAGCGGGCTGACGGCCTAGCCGACGTAAAAGCTGTCGGCGACCTCGAAGCGATGAAGTTCGATCAGACGATCTTGATAGCCGTCGGCAAAGGCCGGTTCCGAACTTGCGGCGAGGTCATCGAGCGAGATGGCGGAGAGCTGCGTAACACCGTCAGCCTTGTCGACCGCAATGCTGGACTGCGTCGTTTCCGACGCTGAATTGCTGCTAGACGCGACGACCTGGTCGCCGAGCATGACCTGCCCGCTTCCGGCATCGAAGCGAAGCATTTGTGCAGCATCGCTGAACTCGACGGTAAGGCCGTTGATGCCGACGGGAATGGCGACGCTGGTATCGCCGCTGGCGATGGTCACGAACGAGCCGGACAGGGTGGCGGTGTAGGACGCGGCCTCGCCAGGAAGAACGACGGTGTCGCCGCCCCGGTTGAAGCTCGCATCCAGCTGCACGGTGCCGCCGAGGATGGTCATCACCTCGCCGGCCCCCGTGGTGCCGAAGATGGTGACGTTGCCGCCAATGTCGACGTCCTGGCCGCTCTCGGTGAGGATCAGCCTGGCCATGCTGGCTGGTCCTGGATCGGGCCCGTCCGGCACGAAAGCCGTCGTGGAGGGCGCAACCGTCGCGCTGGTCGAGGTCACGACCTGGTCGCCGAGCAGCACCTGGCGGCTGATACCGTCGAAGCGCAGCGTCCGTTCAGCATCACCGAACTCGACCGTCAGGCCGTTGACTCCGACCGGAATGGCGATGCTGACGTCGCCGCTGGAGAGCGTCAAGAACGAGCCCGAGAGGCTCGCAGTGTACGACCCGGCCGCGCCCGGAAGCACCACCGTGTCGCCGCCCCGGTTGAAGCTCGCGTCGAGGCTGATATTGCCGCCGACCACCCGCACCTCTTCGCCGCCGCTGGTGGTGCCGATGATCAGCACGTTGCCGCCGACGTCGAAGTCCTGCCCGGCTTCCGTCAGCAGCAGCCTGGCCATGCTCAGCGGCGGCGGCGGCGGTGGTGGAGGAGGCGGCGGCGGGGGAGGCGGCGGCGGTGGCGGTGGCGGAGGTGGCGGTGGCGGCGGCACGGTGTTCAGCGTCAGCTCGACCCCGCCGCCTGAAGCCGCAGTGGCCACCATCTCTCCCGTCACTTCCCCCGACAAGGTCAACGACCCCCCCGAATAGGTGAGGGTGGAGGCGGAAAGCGAGAAGGCGAACGAAGTCAGGCTCGCGTCGGTGATTATGATGACGTCGCCATTGGTGAAATCGCTGATCGTGTCGCCGCTGAGGCCCGCCGCGGTGTCGCGGAAGCTGTCTGCGCCGCTACCGCCGGTCAATGTGTCGGCACCGGCGGCGCCGGTCAGGACATCGTCGCCGCCAAGCCCGGAGAGGCGGTTTGCTTGATCGTTACCGGTGATTACATTGCTTAGCGCGTTGCCTGAGCCATCGCGTCCGTCGACCGTGACCAAAGCGAGATTTTCAACGTTGGACGGGAGTGAATAGGTGGCGAGCGATGATTCAACTGTGTCGGCCCCTTCGTCCGCAAGCTCGATAATTTGATTGGCGGCATCGGCAACTTCGTAAGTATCATTCCCAATGCTTCCCTCCATTACATCGGCGCCGTAGCCGCTGCCGATGCGGTCGTTGCCAGCGCCGCCGACCAGTCGCTCGACGTGTTGGGAGCCGTAGAGAATGTCGTCGAAGTTCGAGCCGATCACCAGCTCAATCGAGTCGAGCGTATCGAAACCCTCGGTGATGCTGCGCCCGGCGCCGCCCGATGTCGAAGCGACCGCTCCGCTCGCTGCCGCGCTGTAATCGACGGTATCGTAACCAACCCCGCCAATGAAATAATCGTCTCCGGGGGCGCTTTTGAACAGATCGTCACCGTCCCCACCAACAAGGGAGTTGCCGAGCCCGCCACCAGGCGTCAGCACATCATTGCCTGCGCCGCCGGACATTTCGCCATATCCCGTCGGGCCGGTAAGCACGTCGTCAAAGTCCGAGCCGATCAGACTTTCGACGTTTGAGAATCTGTCGATGCCGGCGCCGCCCGTGTGCTGGGCGGTGGTCAGGGAAAGGTTGACGGTAACGCCGGCGGTCGCGGTCGCGTAGGACACCGTGTCTTCCCCGTCGCCGCCGTCGATCCGGTTGTTCGCTGCATTCAGAATGAAGGTGTCGCGGGTGCTGCCGCCGAGGGCGTTTTCGATGACGACGCCATGGGCGATCGACACGTTGCCAATCAGGCCACCGACGTTGGAAAAGGAACCGGGCGTCAAATCGATATATTGGCCAAGATTTTGGGAGTCGGTAAAACGCGAATAGTTGAGCGTGTCGATGCCGCCGCTGTCGAAGATCGTGTACGCCAGGCCCGGATGCTGTCCGGCGTTGAAAACCGCCCTGCCGGCGTTGGAGCTGAACCCGTAGGTGGTGTCTCCGACGCGGGTCGTCGTCGACAATCCATACAGCAGTTGCGCCGCCGCGATGTCTCCCATCATCGGCGTTCCGATGTAGGCGAACGAATAGGACTGGTTCTGGAAGTAGGTGCTCTCGTCCTGGGCGAAGTAGGACATGATGCTGGTCGGCCAGCCGTCGTTGGCGAAGACCGCGTCGCTGAAATAGTTGGCGCTCCCGTTGTAATGGCCGGCGTGGCCGAGGCCGAGAGCATGGCCGATTTCGTGGACGTAAGTCTGGAAGCTATAGCTGCCGATGGTCGTGCCACTGGCGCGCAGCCAGTCGACCGAGACGTTGACAGTAGCGGAGGTGGTAATCCCGGCAGCCCAAATGCCATCGGCAAAAGCGCCCTCTCCGTTATCGTCGAAGGTGATTTGGCCGCCGGTCGTCACCGGCACAAAACTGACGCCAATGATGTCCGACCACAGGTCCAGCGCCGCCAGGGCGAGGGTCTGCCCCGCCGGGGTGAGCGCAGTGACGTTGACGGTGATCGACCCGCCCGGAGCGACGTCGAAGGCGTGCCGGTCGCCATTCCAGTAGCCATCCGCCAGGAAGGCAGCGACTTCGTCGATGTTGAACTCGGGAGGCGGTGTGTAGGGCTGGACGGAGAGCTGGTAGGTGCCGGTAAAATTTTCGTCCCAAGCGCCGACATCGATAAAGAAGGTGCCGGTGGACGGTGCCGTGAAACTGACCCTGGAATCGCGGATCACACCGGGGCTGATGTCATCGCTCTCGAACAGCAAATTGCCACCGGCATCGCGGATTCGAAGGTAGGGGTCTTCAAGCGTCAGCCCGGTGAGCAGGATGGTGACCTGCTGGCCGCCCGTCAGTTGCAGCCGGAACCAGTCGTGATCGCCAATGATTTCGAGCAAGTTCTCGACGGTTCCGCCGACGGTGATCGTCTTGTCCGTCGATGCATTACCAGGAATGTCCACCATAACCTGTCCCCGCCCTTGCCCCGCATGCACGCCCCGTCGCCATTGCGGGTCTGCGATTCGACGGGTCTAGTGCACAAGGCAACATTTCGCTAAGATGAAGATATTGCGAGCAAATCCGATCTGGGGATAAATCTGCCGCCCCGAACACCCGCGATCCCGGTTGCACTGCCAAGCTAGGTTTTCCGGCTTTGCTAATCCGGGTAGCGCTCGAACTGCGGCATCTGCTCGATCTGCTCCATCCAGCCGATTCGCTCCGCCACCTGGATCTGCGCGGCCGGCGCCACTTCGTCCGGATCGTCCAGCGTTGCCACCTGCACGTCGATCGCCCCCGGGAAGATCATTGCGTTGGTGTAGAAAAGCCCGGTTCCGCACGCCGGACAAAAGTGCCGCCGGCCATGCTCGGACGATGCATAGACTTTGATCTCGCCCTCGGCCTTGAGCTGCTCGGTCGGCACCAGCGCCCAGGCGACCATCGGCGCTCCGGAGTGGCGGCGGCAGTCGGTGCAGTGGCACAACGCCTGGTGAATCGCCGCGGCCGCCATTTCGTATCGCACCGCCCCACAATGGCACTGACCTTTGGGCATCTCTCGGTCTCCGTTTGTTCCCTCGCCCCTCGACTGCCACAAAGCGTGCGATTCGACCAGTGCCGCGCTTGCTCCAGGGGCCCCTGTTCCTTACCTGTTCGCGAGTGCCCGAATCCGCTGCAGCAACGCCCGAAGCGCCCTGGCTCGCGGGCCTGAACCCGCCGCAGCGCGAGGCGGTACTGACCACCGAAGGCCCGGTGCTGGTTCTCGCCGGCGCCGGCACCGGCAAGACCGCGGCGCTCACCGCCCGCCTGGCCAACCTCATCGCCACTCGGAAAGCCTGGCCGAGCCAGATCCTCGCCGTCACCTTCACCAACAAGGCGGCGCGCGAGATGAAGGAGCGAGTCTCGACCATCTCCGGCGGCGCCATCGAGGGCATGCCGTGGCTCGGCACCTTCCACTCGGTCGCCGCGCGCATGCTCCGCGCCCATGCCGAGCTGGTCGGCCTGAAGAGCAACTTCACGATCCTCGACACCGACGACCAGCTGCGAGTCCTCAAGCAGCTGATCCAGGCGTCGAACCTGGACGAGAAGCGTTGGCCCGCCCGCCAGCTTGCCGGTATGATCGACCGTTGGAAGAACCGCGGCTGGACCCCGGCGCAGGTCGACGCCGGCGAGGCCGAGAGCTTCGGCCCGGGCCGCGGCCGCGAGCTTTACGCGGCGTATCAGGAGCGCTTGAAGACGCTTAACGCCTGCGACTTCGGTGACCTGTTGCTGCACATGCTCGAAATCCTCCGCCGTCACCCCGACGTGCTGGAGCAGTACCGCGACCGCTTCCGCTACATCCTCGTCGACGAATATCAGGACACCAACCACGGCCAGTATGAATGGCTGAAGCTGCTCGCCGAGCCGCGCAGCAACCTGTGCTGCGTCGGCGACGACGACCAGTCGATCTATTCCTGGCGCGGCGCCGAAGTCGCCAACATCCTCAAGTTCGAAAAGGATTTTTCCGGCGCAAAGATCGTTCGGCTCGAGCAGAATTACCGCTCGACAAGCCACATCCTCGCCGCTGCCGACGGGGTCATTGCCAACAACGCCGGGCGCCTTGGTAAGACCTTGTGGACCAACAAGGGCGACGGCGACAAGGTCAAGGTCATCGGCATTTGGGACGGCCCCGAGGAAGCGCGCCGCATCGGCGAGGAGGTGGAATCCGCGCAGAGCCGCGGCCGGCCGCTCAGCGACATTGCCATCCTCGTTCGCGCCCAGTTCCAAACCCGCGAGTTCGAAGAGCGCTTCATCGCCATCGGCCTGCCCTATCAGATCATCGGCGGATTTCGCTTCTACGAGCGCGCCGAAATCCGCGACGCGCTCGCTTACCTGCGCCTGATCCACCAGCCAGCCGACGACCTCGCCTTCGAGCGGATCGTCAACACCCCCAAGCGCGGCCTTGGCGACAAAGCGGTGGCGCGGATCCACGCCGCATCGCGAGCGACCCAGCAACCGTTGCTGCTGGCTGCAGCGGCAATGCTCGACAGCGACGAGCTTACCCCGCAGGCGCGCCGGTCGCTCGGACGCTTCGTCGGCGACATCGCCCGCTGGCGGCAGATGGCCAGCGAGCTTCCGCACGCCGAGCTGGCGCGCATCATGCTAGACGAAAGCGGCTACACCGCCGCGCTGCAGGCGGAGAAAAGCGCCGAGGCCGCCGGCCGCCTGGAGAACCTCGCCGAGCTGGCCCGCGCAATGGAGGAATATGAGAACCTCTCGGGCTTCCTCGAGCATGTCAGCCTGGTGATGGAAAATGACGAGGACCGCGGCCGCGACAAGGTCACGATCATGACCATCCACGCCGCCAAGGGATTGGAGTTCGACACCGTTTTCCTGCCCGGATGGGAGGAAGCCATCTTCCCCTCGCAGCGCGCGCTCGACGAGGGCGGGTTGAAAAGCCTCGAGGAGGAGCGCCGCCTCGCCTACGTCGCGATCACCCGCGCCCGGCGCAAGTGCACGATCCTCCACGCCGCCAACCGCCGAATCTACGGCCAGTGGACCAGCAGCCTGCCAAGCCGCTTCGTCGCCGAGCTTCCGGCCGACCACATCGACCAGGAAACGACGATGAGCGGCGGCGAAAGCCTGTGGCGAGCGCAATGGAGCGAGCGCGCCGATCCCTTCGCCCACCTCGCCGCCGCCCAAAGCAATCGAGCCAGCACCCGCGGCCCCGGCTGGCAGCGCGCGATCTTCTCGGCGGGGTCGGAGGGCGCCGCAGCCCGTTCGTCCCGAGCGCAGTCGAAAAGCGACCCCTACGCCCGCCCCCCGCTGGACGTGAAAGCCTCGGCCATCAGCCTTGGCAACAAAGGCCGCGACGATCTTACCCTGGGCCAGCGCGTCTTCCACGAGAAATTCGGCCACGGCACCATCGCGGCGATCGAAGGCAACAAGCTCGAAATCGACTTCGAGCACGCGGGAAGGAAGAAGGTGCTGGACAGCTTTGTGACTACGACTTGAAGCGGGCGCCTGGTTGAAACCAAGAGCGGCGGTTCTCGTTGAGTTAAAAAGGAGACCCAATGAGACATTCAAGAGCATTTGCAGCCGGGCTGTTGTTGAGCGCGCTGTCCGCTTGCGACGTTACGATCAACTCTGACAATTCTGCTGCCGACGCCAATCAGGCCAGTGAAACCGCCCAGCCTGCCCAGCCCGCCACGCCCGACCCGATCGAGCAATTCAACGCCCAGGCGCAGGAGCGAGCAAGACAACTTGCGCTGCGCGAGGGTAATGAGGAGCAGCGCGCCCAATCGCGGCAGCAGGCGCAGCAGGAGCTCGAGAATCTGCGCTTCGAGGTCGACATCAGCGACCGCAAGCTGCGGATGTTTCAGGGAGACGAACTGAAGGGGTCGCGCGATGTCGCGGTAGGCACGAAGGAATGGCCGACGCCAACCGGGTCGTGGGAATTCCATCGCGTCGACCTCAACCCCGAGTGGAACCCGCCCAAGAGCGAAGACTGGGCGAAGGACGAAGAGCGGCAGGCCCCGGGCTCGGCCGAGAACCCCATGGGCCGGGCGCGACTGGTCTACCGAATGCCCAACACCGTGCACGGCACCGACGACCTGAATTCGCTTGGCAAAGCCTCCTCCCACGGATCGATCAGGGTCGCGAACGAGGTGGTGCTTGAGCTGGCAGAGATGCTGCTGAAGGCTGGCGGGTCCTGGGAAGGGCCGAAGTGGTTCCAGCAAATGAGGGAAAGCCGGACCGAAGAATTTCAGATCCCGCTCGAGCAGCGTATCCCGATCGAGGTGCAGGAATAGTTTTCGACGCAGCTGGTGCGCTTTCCGCTCGGGTCGAAGCTCATCGTAGCGAGCCCGGGGGTCGCAACCGGAACTGCCACCACAGGGCTCTGTGCCGGGGCAGGGGTGGACTGGGCCCAGGCGCTTGCAAGTGCAACGGCAAGCAACTCTGCGAACATCACCAACACCTTCAATCGCAAGAGTTCTGTACCATGGCACCAGATCTCGTGCAGCGGGGCAAAATCGCCGACTCGGCAACTTAACCTGAGTTACACCCAATATCCCCGTTATCCACAGGCTGATTGCTGCATTTTTCGCTTCCCCGACTCGGGCGGCAGGTGCATTGTCATCAGGTGATCGGGACGGCGGTCCCGGCCTCTCCAGACGGTCGGCAACGACAAGACGGTGCGGCGGGTGGCCAAAGGTCCGATCTCTGCGGCAGGCAATTGGCGGATCTCTTCGGAGGTTTGCCGGGGCCAGCCGGAAGAGGCGCCGGAAGAGATGATCTTCCACTTGCGCGACGCGCGGCAGTCCAGCGTTCTTCGGAACGTGGGACAGCAGAGCGGGACGCAAGCAGATCATCCCAAGAAGGGCCGCGGAACATCGGCTGGTTTTGACCTTCGGGTCAGGCCGGACGCCAGAAACGGAAGCGAGGCTCCGGCCGGCGCACCGAAGTAGGGAGGTCTGGCTCTTCGCAAGAGGGAGCTGTTGATGGGAAGCGACGCCTGAGCTGGTGAGCCAAAGTTGGCAGACAAGTCCCCTGGGCTTGATTGCAAATGGCGGCAAATCCTTCGCTCGGCGCAGTGGGGGCTGGCAGCGATGCCGGCCCCCATTTCTGTTGGGGTGCCGAGCTTTGCCTGTTTGGAACCATGCAGCGGTTTCGCCGTGGACTGTCCGGTCTGATCCCTTTCTTCCGGCCCCGATGGGAACCTGACCCTCGATCGCAACGGCTGTTGATCAATTAGCCATTCCCTCCGAGCGTCGTGTTGAGGACATAATCGGCGCCAGAATCGTTGCAGGCGGCATGCCAGAGGATCGAATCTTCGACGAGCCGGCCTTGGTCGAAGCGGTGGACGGTTCCGTCCTCCTCAGCTGTCCCGAGGCCGTGGCCGTGCGGATGACGCCAAGTGCAGCCGAGGAAACGTCAGAACGGTTGCTCGAGGGTGCGATGAAAGCGCGCGGGCAGCGCTACTTCACCGACGACAGCCGAAGCTAGGCTGGTTCTCTATCGCCCGACGGGCCGCTGTCGACCCGCGCGACGAAGCGTTGGCCCTGCCACAACTCGCCCGCGATCGACTTGTTGACAGCTCGCGCCGCCTCGATCGCCGCCGCGTCATCCTCGGCTTCGATCCACTCCGCGGCAGAAAACCGGCCCCCGCCGTCGATATGATACAACCGGTACGCGCTCACTAGCGAAAACCCCCGCCAGCAATTAGCTACAGCGAAACGCCTACGAAACCAATTAACAATTTATAACCATCAAAACCGGCGCGGTCTGGCTTTCGCGGGTGCTGAGCGGTTGCTACCCCTGCGACCCATGCAAACCGACGCGCCCAATACCATCGACACACCATTCGATGCCGCTTTGTCCGAGCGCTACCTCGTCTATGCGCTGTCGACGATAACCGCGCGCTCGCTCCCCGATGTTCGCGACGGCCTGAAGCCGGTCCACCGGCGGCTGCTGTGGGCGATGCGGCTGCTCCGGCTCGACCCCGCCGGAGCCTACAAGAAATCGGCGCGGGTGGTCGGCGACGTCATCGGCAAATACCACCCGCATGGCGACCAGAGCGTCTATGACGCGATGGTTCGCCTCGCCCAGGATTTCGCGCTTCGCTATCCTTTGGTCGACGGCCAGGGCAATTTCGGCAACATCGACGGCGATAACGCCGCCGCCTACCGCTACACCGAAGCCCGGCTGACCGCGGTCGCCGCGCAATTGATGGCGGGCCTCGACGAAGGCACGGTCGACTTCCGCTCGACCTACAATGGCGAGGAAGAGGAGCCGGAGGTGTTTCCGGGCCTGTTTCCGAACCTGCTCGCCAATGGCGCCAGCGGCATCGCGGTTGGAATGGCGACGTCGATCCCGCCGCACAATGTCGGCGAATTGATCGACGCGGCGACCCACCTGATCGACAATCCCAAGGCGGAAGCATCAGCGCTGATGGATTTCGTCGGCGGGCCCGATTTTCCGACCGGCGGAGTGCTCGTCGACAGTCGCGAGGCGATCGCCAGCGCTTATGTAACCGGCCGCGGCTCGTTCCGATTGCGCGCGTCGGTGGCGGTGGAGAAAGAGAAAGGCGGCGGCTGGTACCTGCTGGTCAGCGAGATCCCTTACGGCGTGCAGAAGGGCAGGCTGATCGAGCAGATCGCAGCGTTGATCGCCGACAAGAAGCTGCCGATCCTCGCCGACGTCAAGGACGAGAGCGCCGAGGAAGTGCGGCTGATCCTCGAGCCCCGGAGCCGGACGGTGGACCCGGAGCTGCTGCTCGAAAGCCTGTACCGGCTGACCGACTTGGAAATCCGCTTCCCGCTCAACCTCAACGTGCTCGACGCCAGCCGCACGCCGCTGGTGATGAGCCTGAAGGAGACGCTGACGTCCTGGCTCGCCTTCCAGTTCCAGGTGCTGGTGCGGCGCAGCGAAGTGCGGATCGGCAAGATCGACGACCGCCTGGAGCTGCTCGACGGATTCCTGATCGCCTTCCTCAATCTCGACCGAGTGATCGCCATCATCCGCGGCGAGGACGAGCCCAAGCCGGTGATGATCGCGGAGTTCTCGCTCAGCGACCGCCAGGCCGAGGCGATCCTCAACATGCGCTTGAGGAGCCTGCGCAAGCTCGAGGAGATGGAGATCGCCAAGGAGCGAGCGGTGCTGGTCAAGGAGCGCGAGGAGCTTGCCAAGTTGATCGAAAGCCCGGCCCGGCAGCGAACCCGGCTCAAGAAGGACCTGGCCGAGGTCCGGGCAAAGTTCGGCGACGAGCGCCGGACAAAGCTCGAGGAAGCGAGCGCAGCGCGCGAGCTGGACTGGTCGGCAATGATCGAGAAGGAGCCGATCACCGTCATCCTCTCCCAACGCGGCTGGATCCGGGCAATGCGCGGTCATGTGGCGCTCGAGGAGATCGCCGAGCTCAAGTGGCGCGAGGGCGACGGGCCGTTCATCCATTTCCATGCGCAGACTACGGACAGGCTGGCGCTATTTGCCGCCAACGGCCGGGTCTACACGCTGGCCGGCGACAAGCTCCCCGGCGGCCGTGGCTTTGGAGAACCGGTGCGGCTGCAGATCGACCTTGCCGGCGAAGTCGACATTGTCACCCTGATGGTCGCGCGCCCGGGGATGAAATTGCTGATCGCCTCGTCGGACGGCCGCGGGTTCGTGGCTTCGGCGGAAGCGACGCTCGCCGAAACCCGCAAGGGCAAGCAATTGGTAAATTTACGCTCCGGTTCGACCGTGGCCGTGGTTCGTGCGGTTCCGGACGGCGCCGACTCGCTTGCGGTGATCGGCGACAACCGCAAATTGCTGGTGTTCCCGCTGGCGGAGCTGCCCGAGCTTGGGCGCGGGCAGGGGGTACTTCTGCAGCGCTACCGCGATGGGGGCCTCGCCGACGCGATCGCCTTTCGGCTCAGCGACGGTCTCAGCTGGGCACTGGGCGGCGATAGCGGCCGGACCCGGACCGAAGCCGACCTGACGCCTTGGCGGGCCGCGCGCGGGGCGGCCGGACGGATGCCGCCGATTGGCTTTCCGCGGAGCAACCGCTTCGGCTGACGCCCCTGCCCCCGACGACCGACTTTGGCCGCAGCGCGGGAAGCGGCTAGTAACGCCCGCATGAGGGACAGCACGTCGATTGAGCAGCTGGTTGCGGCGAGCCCGCTGGCCGCGGTCGTCACCAACCCGCGCAAGCCCGACAATCCGATCGAGGCGGTGAATTCGGCATTTTGCGCGCTGACCGGCTACGGCGCGCACGAGATCATCGGCCGCAACTGCCGTTTCCTTTCGGGACCGGAAACCGAGCCGTGGATGACTGCGGAGCTCAGGCTGGCCGTCGCGGAGCGGCGGTCGGCGCTGGTCGAGATCCTCAATTACCGGCGCGACGGCACTGCATTTCGCAACGGCGTGATGATCACGCCCTTGTTCGGGCCCGAGGGCGAACTGACGTGGTTTCTGGGCTCCCAGGTCGACCTGGGGCCGGGAGCGACGGGGTCCCTCGTCAGCCGTCGCCAGCGCGCCGAGCATCTCGTCGCCGCTTTGTCGCCGCGTCAGCGCCAGGTGCTCGAGCTGCTGGCCAGAGGCCTGCTCAACAAGCAGATCGCCGGAATCCTGGAGCTGAGCGAAAAGACCGTGAAAATGCACCGCGCGCTGCTGTTCAAGCGGCTGGGCGTCACCACCACGGCCGAGGCCATCCGCCTCGCCGTCGAGGCCGGGCTTTAACGACTACCGGCCAAGGCCCGTATGGTGCGCTGGCGTCCGGTCGTCCAAATGGCGAGGCAAGCGCCGACCGCGCGGTTCCCTCCGATCATGAGCGCGGCCGGCGCAACCCATTGGAGAAGGCCATGCGCGGATTGAACCTAATTACCCTGGTGCTGCTGATCGTCGGCGGGCTCAACTGGGGGCTTGTCGGGCTGTTCAACTTCGACCTGGTCGCCGCTTTGTTCGGCGAGATGTCGACGCTGTCGCGGATTGTCTACGCGCTCGTCGGCCTGTCGGCGATCTACCAGCTCGTGGCACTGGCCAGCGGCCGCAATCACTGATCGCGGCGCCGCTTCGGGTGCCTTCTGAAACTCGAGGTCAATTTCCGGCTACGCAGTCGGCGACAAGGGCCTCGAACGCTTCGCCGGCCGGAAAACCGGCGGCGACCCAGCGATCCTCGATCCGCTTCAAGGTGCGCGCGACTTCCGGGCCCTGCGACACGCCCCGAGCGATCAGCGTCCCGCCACTGACCGGGAGCTTCGGCGGCGCCCACCCGGCGATCGCAGCCGCATCGACAGGGCGACCCGCGAGCAACAATCGGTCGACCGCGCATTCGGTGCCGGCCCGATAGGCGAGCGCCTGCGGCTGTCCATTGGCGTCGCGGGACGCTGCGCAGGCCAGCCGCTTACGCGCGCGATTGGAAAGCTTGAGGCGCGCCGCCAGCCGCTCGACCAGGCTCGGCTCGGCCGGGAGCAGTGCGGAGAGACGCCGCAGTGGCTCGCCCGGGACACCGCTCTCCGCCTCGGCGCCGACAAGCTTGCGCAAGGACGCTACCATGGCCGCCTCGATCTCCGGCAGCACTGGCCTCAGGATTTGGCGAGCGATCATCAGCTCGACGGTCGGCGAAGGGTCGGCGACGGCGAGCAGCTTGAGCAATTCGTCGGCGATCCGCTCGCGCGACAGCGCCATCAGGTCGTTGGCGCGCTCGGTGCAGGCCTGCAGCGCGGCGGCATCGGGCTCACCGCCGCCGAACCTGGCGTAAAATCGGAAAAATCGCAGGATCCGCAGATGATCTTCGGCAATCCGCTGCAATGGGTCGCCGATAAAGCGGACGAGCCGCTTCTCGATGTCGGCAAGGCCGTCGAAATAGTCGAACAGCTCCCCCGTCAGCGGGTCAGCCATCAGTGCATTGATGGTGAAGTCGCGGCGCGCCGCATCTTCGCTCCAGTCATCGGTGAAGGCGACGGTTGCTCGCCGGCCGTCGGTCGAAACGTCGCGGCGCAGGGTGGTGATTTCGACCGGGTGACCGTCGCTGACCGCGGTGATGGTGCCGTGCTCGATGCCGGTCGGCACCGCCTTGATGCCGGCGCCTTGCAGCCGCTCAACGACTTCTTCGGGACGAAGACGGGTGGCGAGGTCGATGTCGTTGACCGGCAGCTTGAGCAACTGGTCACGAACCGCACCGCCGACGTAGCGGGTGAGCCCGTCGTCCGCGCCGAGCGCTTCGAGCAGCTTGGCCATGCCGCGGCGGCGGCGCCATGCCTTCACCTCAAGCGTCACGCCCACTCCAGCTGCCGTGACAGATTGACCAGCATCGCCGCCGTCGCCCCCCAAATTCGCCGCCCGTTCCATTCGATCACGTAATAGTCGCGCTCGCGGCCGCGGAACATAGCCGCCTCCAGCCGCTGCTTCGCCGGATCGATCAGATACGCCAGCGGCGCTTCGAACCACTCGGCCACTTCTGAGTCTTGAGCGACTAGCGGAAGGTCGGGCGGGATCACGGCTACGACCGGCGTTACGGCAAAGGCGGTCACCGTGCGATAGGGCTGGAGCTGACCGATCACCTGCACCAGCGACGGTTCGAGTCCGACTTCCTCGCGAGCTTCGCAAAGCGCCGCTTCAACCGCGCTTTCGCCCAAATCAAGGCGGCCGCCGGGGAAGGCAATCTGGCCGGCGTGGGTACGCATATGCTCACGGCGGACCGTAAGGACGACGCCCGGCTCGTCCCGGTCGGTCAGTGCGATCAGCACGGCTGCGGCGACAGCGTTGCCGTCAGTCCCCTCGATCAGGTCGCCGGCAAGGAGCGGCTGCGCGGGAGGCGCGGCGAGCGCGAGCCGCAATCGACCGGCAAGGTTCATCGCGCCGCCAGCGGGAAGAATATGCCGTTGCTCCACACGCCTGGAGGCTCGCCGCCCTCGGCCAGCGCGATCTCGGCCAGCTCGTAATAAACGGGGCGCGAAAGCTCGGCCTCAAGCCCGTGCCGGACCGCGACCCGGGGCGACGCCCCGTCCTCGTCGACGATGACGAGCGCGTGGTCCGGGCCAAGGAGCAGCGCATCGCCGCTATCCAGCCGAAAGGCGATGCGGCGGTCTTCGGCTTGCCCCTCGCTTGTCATTTCGACGATTCGAAAGGCGGTCGAATCGACATCGATCTCGAGCTTCTCAACCGGGGTGACGAGCATGTGACGGCCGTCGGCCTCGCGGCGCAGGACCGTGGAGAACAACCTGACCATCGCGGGACGCAGAATCGCGGCGCCGTCGTGATACCAGGTCCCGTCGCGGGCGATTCGCATTCCCGAATGGCCGCAACGCTCGGGGTGCCATTGCTCGACCGGCGGCAGCTTGCGCTGCGCGATGCAGGCCTCGAGCTTGGCGATGTCGAGCCCTGCAAGGTCAATCGGTGGACGAGTTTCGGGCATCGGCGTGGATTGCTTCGCTTCGCCGGCAATGACAACTAGGCAGCCATGACCGAACCGCGAACCGCGATCGTGACCGGCGCCGGCAAACGGGTCGGCGCGCGCCTTGCCGAGGCGCTGGTCGAACGCGGCTGGACCGTCGTCGCCCATGTCCGCAGCGAGGATGATCCAGTGCCCGCTGGTGCGACCAGGGTAGCGGCGGACCTTGCCGATCCCGATTGCGCGCGAGCGATCTTCGCCGCCGCCGATGCGCTTCCGCCGGTGCGCCTGCTGGTCAACAATGCGGCGCGTTTCGCCTGGGACGGACTTGCCGATTTCAGCATCGTCGAGTTCGATGCGCACATGGCGATCAATGCCCGGGCCCCCGTGCTGCTGACCCAGGAATTTGCCAAACGCTTCCGTGGCGGCGACGGACTGGTCGTGAATATCCTCGATTCCAAGCTGGCGGCGCCCAACCCCGATTTCCTCAGCTACACCCTGTCTAAGCAGGCGCTCGCGGGCTTTACCGAGCTCGCGGCAATGGCGCTCGCGCGGCGGCGGATCCGGGTCAACGGGATCGCGCCCGCGCTGATGCTAAAGTCGGCCGGGCAAAGCGATCGCAACTTCGAGG